>JBMYWL010000070.1:0-8143 GCA_049607365.1 Alphaproteobacteria bacterium
GCTTGAATTTTTTGCCTGTCTATAACGGGTCTTTCATAGCTAGCTTCAATACTGAGTTTATTGTTGCTGGTATAATTCAGTTGCGTGATAAATCTAGGGCGAGCAGTATACTTCAAGAATTCTCCAAAATCTTGCTGATATGTAAGTTGGAAAGAAGTGCTGGAAAAATTGTTTTGTTCAGATGAAGTTTTGGAAAAACGGCCATTGGCAAAAAGGCGTACATCTTCTGGTAACTTCCCACCGGAAAGGTATAAGTTTGCACTTAACTCTGATTTTGTTTCATCGAACGTTTTTTCTACATATTCGAAACTTGGGAATGTAGATACGTTTCCTTCTTGATCCGTAAATTCACTCTCTGTTTCTTCATAAACAAACCCATCACGTTTTCCTTTTTGAAGGAAACCACGCATTGTAAAACTGTTAGCATCCCAGTATTTTGAGAGATGAGTTTTTACGCCATACCCCTGAAAATCTTTCTCTGCTGATACATATGCCCGTGCCTCTGCTTCTAATGAGGTATCAGATTTGTATTCAGCGCCAAGTGCTAAAATTGATCGTGAAAATTGAAAGCCACTACCTTCGCTTGAAAATGAAGACTTGTTTGCTGAAACGTCGGCATCTAAAAAAACTGTCGTTCTTTTGAATTTCAAAACTGGAAATGCGGTGTCGACTTTTACAGTTTGGCTAGATGCACTGTTAACCAAGTATTCAAATTGAAATCGCTCTTGGTTGTAGGGGTATGTCTCAGCTTGGGTACCAGAAGGTATGACAATGTTGACGACTGTAAACAATATGAGAGAAAGACAAACGCCTGCGTTCCGCAACTTTAAGGAAGTTAGGTTGAGATTGGATAAATTGCAGCTGTTGCAAAATTTCGATTTATTTATCCAGACCAAAAACAGTCTTTTGTTCCTTAAATAGGCAAGCTTTAAAGTTGGAAGGGAATTTCGCTTCATCTTTTGAATGGTTCACAGCGAAGATTCTTGTCTGAAAACATAACATTGAATCAACCTTCTGGCGGTGAGCAAAGAAAAAATAGATTACAAATGTTTTGTTTTGAGAGAGACTGTTGCACTTCATCCTACGCCTGTTACGTGAATTAAATTTCGCTGTTTGATAATTGCTAATGCGTGTCTCGAATGTTGCGCGAAAACAACACAAATCTTGCCGTATCGTTTCGCAAAATAGTTAGTGGACCTTTGCCGAACAAACATGGGTTGTTTGAACGATTTCTTAGTAAAGGTGAGCCTTACAGGTTAAAAAGAGGCGTTGAAGAGCAAAAATGATCAAGTTTTCGGTTTTTCACCTAGATTTGACATGTTTTTCAAATAGCATCATCATAACCTAAACATATTAAGTGACGCATCGATGTAGAGGTACTTAATTTTGCCTCACACATGCAGCCCCAAAAGAGATGAAGTATGGCGCCGCTGGACCAAGACAACGCACTCGGAAATGATGACCATTCCGAAAGTTTCCTTTCTCAAGGAAACGCAACCTACCTTTCCGAAATGCATGCCAAATATTTGGCTGACAGAAATTCAGTAGATGCTAACTGGCAGGCGTTTTTTCAGAATTTTCAAGACGCTGATTTACAAGCGCTGAAAACTGAAATTGAAGGCCCAAGCTGGGGGCGTAAACGTGCGAAGGTTGTAGGGGCTTCAGACGATGGTGTAACAACTGGCTCAAACGTTGGTCGTGCATCAGCATCTGTTCAAGCAAGCGCTTTTGATATTCGTCAAGCTGCTTCCGATTCAATTGGCGCGTTACAGCTCATCCGAGCGTATCGAGTACGCGGACATTTGAAGTCTAATCTTGACCCGCTGGGCATTAAAGACGTTGGTCACCACCCTGAGCTTGAGCCAGCTTCGTATGGATTTAATGAAGCGGACATGGACCGTAAAATTTTCATAAATGGCGTGTTGGGCATGGACGTTGCTTCTTTGCGCGAGATATTAGAAGCGTTGAAAAAGGTCTATTGCGAAACCATCGGCGTGGAAATTCAGCACATCACGGATCCAGAGCAAAAGAGATGGTTACAACAGCGCATTGAACGTGTCGATCACTGGAACAAGACCGAATTCACGGAACGTGGCAAATTTGCAATTTACGAGCGTTTGGTAGCAGCTGAAAAATTTGAACAATTTCTTGATAAGAAACACAAAGGCACCAAGCGATTTGGTCTAGATGGTGGTGAGTCTATGATTCCCGCACTGGAACAAATCCTTAAAGTCGGTTCCCAAATGGGTTTGGAAGAAGTTGTTGTTGGCATGCCGCACCGTGGACGTTTGAACGTTTTGGCCAACTTTATGAAGAAACCGTTTCGTGCGATATTCTCAGAATTCGCGGGGAATTCCTCAAACCCAGACGATGTTCAAGGTTCAGGCGATGTGAAATACCACCTTGGCACATCAACAGACCGTGAATTTGATGATAAAACTGTTCACTTGTCTTTGACAGCAAACCCGTCGCACCTTGAAGCTGTAAACCCTGTTGTGATCGGTAAGGTCAGAGCAAAGCAAGAGCAGCGAAACGACACGGACCGAACCAAAGTAATGGCCATGTTGATGCATGGTGACGCCGCTTTTGCCGGGCAAGGTTTGGTTCCTGAAAGCTTGGATTTGTCTGAGTTGAAAGGTTACCGCATTGGCGGAACGATCCACTTTATTGTGAACAATCAGATTGGTTTTACAACAAACCCGATCAACGCGCGTTCTGGTCCATATTGTACTGAAGTTGCCAAGATAATCGAAGCACCGATTTTCCATGTGAACGGAGATGATCCTGAGGCAGTTGTACACGTTGCACGTGTTGCCACGGAATTCAGACAAACCTTCAAAAAAGACGTGGTTATTGACATGTTTTGCTACCGTCGTCACGGGCACAATGAAGGTGACGAACCAGCTTTCACACAGCCGTTGATGTATCAACAGATCAAAAAACAGAAAACCACCGCGACCCTATACGCTGAAAAGCTGATTAAGGATGATCCGAGCCGTAAATCTGATCTTGACGCAACGGCACAGCAAATTGAAGACATGCTAAACGAGGAATTTGAAGCCTCAAACACATACAAACCTAACTCTGCCGATTGGTTCGGTGGTGCTTGGCAGGGTTTGACTTTGGCCCAGAAAGGCCCACGTCGCGGTAAAACAGCGATTGAAAAGAAAACCTACGACAAACTCGCTGACGCTTTAACCTCAGTACCTGAAGGCTTTGACTTGAACCCTAAGTTGGTTCGGTTGTTGAAACAAAAGCGCCAAATGTTTGATAAGGGTGAAGGTTTTGACTGGGCAACAGCTGAAGCCATGGCTTTTGGCTCTTTGTTGATGGAAAAGGCGCCCATACGCTTTACGGGGCAGGATGTTGGTCGCGGAACTTTCTCGCACAGACACGCGGTGCTGAGAGACCAAAGCAACGAAAAAGACTACATTCCTGTAAATAATATTGAAGCAGATCAGTCACAATTAGAAATTCACAACTCACCGCTTTCTGAGGCGGCTGTTCTGGGCTTTGAGCATGGTTATGCATCAGCGGACCCGAACGCGCTTACTATTTGGGAAGCTCAGTTTGGTGATTTTGCAAACGGCGCTCAAATTATCATCGATCAGTTTATTGTTTCGTCTGAGTCTAAATGGCTGCGTTTCTCTGGTTTGGTAATGCTATTGCCACACGGCTATGAAGGGCAGGGACCGGAACACTCTTCAGCTCGTTTGGAGCGTTTTCTGCAAATGTGCGGTGAAGACAATATGCAGGTTGTAAATTGTACGACACCTGCGAACTATTATCACGTGCTGCGTCGTCAGATTCAGAGAGATTTCCGCAAGCCATTGATTGTTATGGCACCAAAATCTTTGCTACGTCATAAAATGGCTGTGTCTGAAAAGCATGACTTTATAAACGGCTCGAGCTTCCACCGGGTGTTGTACTGTAATGATCGGCCTGAAAAGTCAAAAGTGAAGCGCGTCGTTCTGTGTTCAGGTAAGGTTTATTATGACCTGAAAGAAGCGGCAATCGAACAAAAGCGCGACGATGTCTATTTCCTAAGACTAGAGCAGTTGTATCCGTTCCCATCCATTGGTCTTCGTGAAGAGCTGGAAGGGTTTGAGAAATGTGAATTTGTTTGGTGTCAGGAAGAGCCCAAAAACATGGGCGCTTGGTCAAGCGTAGAGCCAGAACTTGAAGAAGTGCTGTTTGAACTGGGTGCAAAGCAAGGTCGTGTTGGTTATGCAGGCAGAAAAGCAGCAGCTTCACCAGCAACAGGCTCTAACAAAAAACACGTACAGGAACAGGCGGCACTTGTTGAAGCAGCGCTTTCCGGCAAAATTGTACGTGGAAAAATACTAGAAGTTTAACTTCTGAATACAGAACCTTTTTAGATGCGGCTTATTGCATCACAAACGAAAGAACTATGACTTATGTCAAAAGAAATCCTTGTTCCAACTCTGGGTGAGTCAGTAGCAGAAGCAACGGTCGCAAACTGGATGAAGAAAGTTGGCGATACTGTAGCAGTCGATGAGTCGCTCGTTGAGCTTGAAACTGACAAAGTTACGTTGGAAGTTCCGTCCCCAGCTGATGGTGTTTTGGTAAGCATTAATGTGGATGCTGATGGCGTTGTGGAGCCTGGCGCCGTACTTGGTTTGATTGATGAAAACGCTGAAGCTGCACCATCAAAAGATAGCAAAGCTGAAGAAACCAATGCTGCACCCTCTGACAAGACAGAAAGTGCATCATCAAGCGCAAGTAATGATGCATTGTCACCTGCAGTTGCCAAGATAGTAGCTGAAAAAGATGTAGACCCTTCCGCTGTAGAAGGAACTGGCAAAGATGGCCGCTTGACCAAGGGCGACGTGCTTGCTGCTAAACCAAAAGCAAAAACAGCGGAAGCAGCAGTGGCAAAAACAGTTGCTCCAATTCCAGCGTCCAAGCCTTTGGATGATGTTCAAGCTGGTAAAGAGGAGCGGGTTCGGATGAGCCGTCTTCGTCAAACAATCGCGCGCCGATTGAAGGCTGCACAAGATACAGCCGCGATGCTTACGACATATAATGAAGTCGATATGACTGAAATTATGGCAATGCGCAAAAAGTTTCAGGATGATTTCGTTGCGAGCCACGGCACAAAGCTTGGTTTCATGAGTTTCTTCATTAAGGCCTGTATCTCTTCTTTGAAGGAGCTGCCAGCGGTTAATGCCGAGATTCAAGGTGATGAGCTGGTTTATAAAAACTACTATAACATTGGTGTGGCGGTAGGAACTGAAAGTGGATTGGTTGTTCCGGTTATTAAGGACGCAGACGCACTTGGTTTTGCTGATATTGAACTGACAATCAACGACTTTGGAAAGCGCGCACGCGACGGAAAACTTGGCATGGACGAAATGCAGGGTGGCACTTTCACAATATCAAATGGTGGTGTTTACGGCTCGCTAATGTCTTCGCCAATTTTGAATGCGCCTCAGTCTGGTATTTTGGGCATGCACAAAATCCAGCAACGTCCGGTTGCCATAAATGGTCAAGTTGAAATTAGACCAATGATGTATTTGGCACTTTCATACGATCACAGAATCATCGACGGCCGTGAAGCCGTAACTTTCTTAGTGAAGGTTAAGGAAGCGTTGGAAGATCCGGCTCGCTTACTTTTCGATATGTAGAACTAGTCGGGGTAGTGCTGTTTCAAGTTTTTGACAACTGTATCTACCCCGTCAATTTTCAATTGCAGAGAAATTTGCATTAGACGACCGAGTTCCCCTTTGGGAAATGCGTCTCTTTGAAACCAGAACAAATATTCTTCCGGTAGATCTATTAGCTTCAAACCTTTGTAGCGTCCAAACGGCATTTTCCACAGGATTAGCTTTTCCAAGTCCTTTTCGTCAAAGCCCAACTCCACCATTCTCCTTCAAAATCAAAAGTACCAACTTATCTGGTAATTAGCGTATTCTACCTGTGTATAATACCTTAGTTTGAGTGTTTTGATTAGCATAGTTGATTTGTTGAACACTTTAGGGCAGGTAAGGTCCGGCGAGTTCCTAAGTACACCAAATTCATACGAGATTTTTTGTGGTAAATCGTTTTAACTTAATGTTGGTTGGGCTGTTGTTGACTGGATGTTCCAGCGGTGACGTTTATGACCCTGAAAATGTCAGAACAAATGATTGCCAAAATTTGGATGACTCGTTCACTGAAATTACCTACGAACTGGAACGCGCCCGTGATGAGCAAGGTTTTTTGGGCTCTGTTGTAGCGTCAAGAATGACTCCAAGCGGCAGGAAAATACGAAAACTGGAACTGCAACAAGAATTGCTGCGGAAAGAAATGCAATCTTCATGCAGTTTGACAACCTAAGCCGCCATTTAACAGAGATGTGACCAGCGAATTGCAGTCTTACCTTTCCGCGGAAGGAAAATCTGCTAACTTGTATCTAATTCGTAATTTCTTATGATTTGATACAAGGACTTGTGGTGTTGTTCGCTAAGTTTAAGCCGCTAAAAGCAAATTTTGTTGACGTTTTAAAAATCGGTGTCGTTTTGTGTGTCGGCAGTTTGCCTCTGCACCAAGCTATCGCTCAGACAGATACTCCTGTTCAAACTGAAGTTCAGGTTTCAAATGCACCAGAGGTGAGTGTCGAAGATGCGAACACTCAAGCACCTGAGACACAAAGCTTGGATCTGCCGCAACAAGGGCCAATACTTTCAGATCTAATCAGAGCTGAAATCTCTGGTTTGGGCTCAAAGAAATCCAACAGCAAAAAAGACCTTGAGAAAATTTACGGTAACCGTGCATTTTTACCTATTTGGCGAGATGGATCGCAGTGGTTGCCTCGTGCACGTCAAGCATTTACCATTTTGAGTTCTTCAGAGAGGCAAGGCTTAAGATCAAAAGAGTATATTGATCCAATATTTTTGGGCCAGCAACCGACGTCACCAATTGAGCTGGCAAAGGCTGACATTGCATTAACTCGAGGTGTAGTTGCTTATATTCGTGATTTGAGATTTGGTCGTTATAACCCAAAGAATGACTACGGACCGAAGCGTAAAGAACGTGTCGACGATTCAGTTGAAGTTTTTGAAGCTAGTTTAACACTTGAAAATTATGATTTGTGGCTGAACCGTATGGGCCCAGCGACAATTCAATATCAAACGCTTTTGTCTGCGCTGTTTAAGTATGAAGAAATCGTGGAAAACGGTGGCTGGCCAATTATCCGTTCTGGCGGTGTTTTAAAATTGGGTGTTGTTGATAAGAGAGTCCCACTTTTACGTAAAACTCTTGCGATCATGGGCGATTTTGAGCTGGATGAAGCTGGAAAGCAAAGTTTGGCTTTGATGGCGTCGGTTGATATGTCTGACTTGGACGAAGAAATTGGATTGGGTGGAAACAAGTTTGACTCTCAGTTAGACACTGCTGTCAAAAAATTCCAAGAGAGACACGGTCTTTTGGTCGATGGTATTTTGGGTGGTCGATCTCAAGACATACTTAGAATATCGGCTGCTGAGCGTTTAGACCAAATCAAGATAAACCTTGAGCGTTTGAGGTGGGACCGAAGTCATGAGAACAGACGTTATGTCCGCGTAAATATTCCTGAATACCGTTTACGTGCTTATGTGGACAACGAGCAAGTGTTGGAAATGCCAGTTGTTGTTGGGAAAAGCGCTCGCCCAACACCGGAGCTAAATGATTATATTGTAAACGTGAAATTCAATCCTGATTGGACCGTTCCACGCTCAATCGTATTGAAAGATATTTTCCCAGCCCTTGTGAAAAATCCGGCTTATCCAAACCAGAACAATATGGAAGCAACCTACAAAGGCAAGGTGATTGATACATCGTCTTTTGATATGTCGTTTGCAGATCCTTCAGCGATGGGTTTCCGTCAATTGCCTGGTCCCAAGAACCCGTTGGGTAGTTTTAGATTTTCTATGACCAACAACCAGTCTATCTTCCTTCACGATACACCAAAGAAATTCCTGTTTGGTAACACATCTCGTGCGAATTCTTCTGGTTGTGTTCGTGTCGGTGATGCGAAGAGCTTTGCTAAGTTTTTGATTGATGACCCGGCATATTCAAGCGGGCGTATCTCAAGAATTGTGGACAATATTGAAATTGAATTCCGAAGGCTTGAAGAGCCTGTTGCTGTCGCTTTGTCTTACTT
>JBMYWL010000071.1:0-239 GCA_049607365.1 Alphaproteobacteria bacterium
TTTCGGCGTACCTCGATACTATTTTAAAGCCTAACAGCTTAAAAATCACTCGGCATGACAAAATCTTACACTCATCATATTTCGTATTACTTCTCTTAGCTAAGTGCTCGCAACCAAGCGTTCAAGTGCAGAAACGACCTACATCAATTTTCTGTTGGATTGCAGAAGTGCCAAACCCGCAATGCCCACCGTTTCAGCACGCAAAATCAGGTTTCCGAGCCAGATTGGTTTTACCGCTT
>JBMYWL010000071.1:249-8027 GCA_049607365.1 Alphaproteobacteria bacterium
GACCAGCCACCTTCAGGACCAATCAACAAACTTGGGGTTTCGGGCAAATTCTCTAAATCACTTACCGCACTTGCTGCACTGTCGCGCTCCAAGCCTGCGAACACAAATTGCCCCGCACCCAAGTTTTGCAGATAAGCGCTTAAAGGCTGAATATCGTGCAACACGGGCAGGTCCACCCGTTCGCACTGTTCAACAGCTTCCATAACCGTTTTTAGCATTTTTTCAGCGTTGAATTTCCAGTTGGTAAATTCAGTGGTCAAGGGTTGCAGACTGGTAACCCCAAGTTCCACCGCTTTTTCAATCAAAAACGCCATGCGTTCTTTTCGCAAAGGGGCGAAAGCCAATTGCAACGGCGGTAAAGACTGAGCTGGACGGACTTGCTCACACAAATTCAGCTCAACGCTGGATTTGGAAAGGGCCGTAATTTCACACCGCCACTCACCAGCTGTCGGGTTGAACAACCCAACCTTTGCGCCCGTTTGCAGTCTTAAGACCTTTGCCAGATAATGCGCTTGGTCTTTACCCATTGAAAGCGATCCACTCGTGACAGCTTCAAAATTGTGAAACAGCCGCACTTTTGGCAGCGAAGTTTGCTGGTTCGGCCCAGTTTCCGGGGTGTTCGCAGTTCGCTGGTCAGCTGTCAGTTGTCGTTTTAGCGTTGCCATGGCAATTTTGACCTATAAATTTAAGATCTTGATTATAACTTTAAGAGATAGAGAAGCGCATGTTGGAGAACCCCGCAAGCAAGTACAAACCCTTCCCGCCACTTTCTTTGCCTAAAAGGCAATGGCCGGACAACGTACTGACCGAAGCACCAGTTTGGTGTTCGGTTGACCTGCGAGATGGTAACCAAGCGCTCATTAACCCAATGGACGCCGAGCGTAAACTGGAATTGTGGCGCGCGCTCGTCGGTATCGGCTTTAAAGAGATTGAAGTTGGCTTCCCGTCTGCATCTGAAACTGACTTTGACTTTGTCCGGCAGCTAATCGACGAAGACATGATCCCCGATGATGTAACAATTCAGGTGCTTACCCAAGCCCGCGAAAGCCTGATCAATCGTACGTTTGAGGCCATTAAGGGCTCGAAAAACGCAATCGTTCACTTGTATAACTCAACCTCTACGCTTCAGCGTCGCGTTGTGTTTCGTGCTGAAAAAGCAGACATCACCAAAATGGCTGTCGAGGGCACCAAGCTGATCAAAAGCCTGGTCGAAACCCTACCGGACACGAACATAAGACTTCAGTACTCACCCGAAAGCTTCACCGGCACAGAAATAGACTACGCCGTAGAAATTTGCACCGCCGTGTGTGACGTTTGGCAACCGAGCGATGACAACAAGATCATCATCAATCTGCCATCGACAGTCGAAATGGCAACGCCGAACATTTATGCTGACCAAATCGAAATGTTCTGTCGGGACTTCTCGTACCGCGATCAGTCGATCATTTCGCTACACACACACAACGACCGTGGCACAGGCGTTGCCGCGACCGAGCTTGGCTTGATGGCTGGCGGCGACCGTGTTGAAGGCACCTTGTTTGGCAACGGCGAGCGTACGGGCAACCTTGATTTGGTAACAGTCGCACTGAACCTTTATACCCAAGGTGTGTCGCCAAATCTGGATTTCTCAAACATCTCCATTTTGAAAGGCATCGCCGAACGTTGTACGGAGCTGACGATCCACGAGCGTCACCCTTACGCAGGCGAGCTTGCCTTCACCGCGTTTTCCGGTTCTCACCAAGATGCCATTAAAAAAGGCATTGATGACTACAACAAAGCCAGCGAAGGCAACACCAGTCAGTTCAATGCGCCGTTTGAAGTGCCTTACATTACCATCGACCCAGCTGATATTGGCCGTGGTCTGGACCCGATTATTCGTGTGAATTCACAGTCAGGCAAAGGCGGCGTTGCGTTTTTGGTGGAACAAGAACTTGGTTACAAATTACCGCGTATCCTGCAGATCGAATTTACAGGGGTTGTTCAAAAAGTAACCGACACAACCAGCAAGGAAATTAGCCCAGCCGAGATTTGTGACCTGTTTGTTGACCAATATGTCAACGTCGACAAAACCATAGACTACCACGACCACACACAAGACGTGGACGCCGACCGCAGCCGTGTTCAAGAAGCCTATGTCTTCACGCTAGACTTCAAAGACGCACGTTTTGAGCTTAAGGGTTCTGGCTCTGGTCTGTTGGATTCTTTCCTGAACGGCATTCGCGAAAAATTTGACCTGGACTTTGACATTATCGATTATTCCCAGCACGCCATGACGAGCGAGAAAACATCCCTCGCCGCTTCATACGTGCGGGTCAAAGACAGTGACGGCAACTTCTGGTACGGCGTTGGTCACCACGCAAACGTAACGCGTTCTTCGTTAGTGGCACTGGTTAATGCCATCAACTGTAGCTTTGCTAAGAGTGTTTAGAATCCACTCAATTCCGGACTTGATCCGGAATCTGGTTCAAAAAGGCTCCGGAACAAGTCCGGAGCTGATGAATTGACAACCCACACCGACATACAACGCGACCATTGGACACTAAGGCTGCTGCCAGCACACTTACGTGTCTATGGTCGGCTAATGCGCTTGGATCGCCCAATCGGTTGGTGGCTTTTGCTGCTGCCGTGCTGGTGGTCGCTTGCTTTAGCGTGGCGTAGCCAAGCCCCGCAAATATCTGTTTCAACAATAATCTACTTCGGGTTGTTGTTCCTGATCGGCTCAGTCTTCATGCGCGGTGCTGGCTGTGTCATCAACGACGTGTGGGACAGAGACATAGACGCCAAGGTCGAACGTACGGCTGGACGTCCTTTGCCATCTGGCGAAGTGTCGTTGAAAAAAGCGCTTCTGTTTACCGGACTGTTGTTGTTGTCTGGTTTACTGGTCTTGATACAATTCAACACGCCCACAATTTACTGGGCGCTGGCCTCCCTTGGTTTGGTGGTGGTGTATCCACTGGCCAAACGCGTAACATACTGGCCGCAATTTGTGCTGGGGTTAGCGTTCAACTGGGGCGCATTGGTTGGCTGGACCGCCATAACGGGGACAATGGCTTGGCCACCCCTGCTTATGTACATCGCAGGCATTTTCTGGACTTTGGGCTACGACACCATCTATGCCCATCAAGACAAAGAAGATGACCTTATCGTCGGTGTGAAATCAACGGCTTTAAGATTTGGTGACAAAACAAAAAGCTGGTTGATGGCGTTTGCCACCTTGCAAGCTTTAAGCCTTGTGCTGTCTGGCTTTATGGCAAGCGTTAGCGCTTTGTTTTACGTCAGCGTCATCGCCTCGTTCATTGGGTTTTCGGTCATGCTTGTACGGGTAGATATAAATTCACCAGCCCAGTGCATTGCCATGTTCAAAGCCCAGTTGTGGATTGGCCTGATAATCGTGTTCGGGTGTTTGCTGGGTTAAGCAACCTCCACGGGCTTATTTAAAGCGCCCAGTACCCACGGAAAATCAAGCTGAGGCTCAACACGAACAAAAACATAAGGGCTACTTGTTTATAACCACGCCCATTGGTCACTTTGAACAACTTGGCACCGAGCCACAAACCAGGTGGTAAAAGCGGGTACACAAGCAAGCCGAACAACATGGGGCGCCAGTCCAAGGCCCCGCTGATGAAATAAATGACAATTGCAAACAAACCAACAACCGTGAAATAAGTTAGAGAGGTTGCGCGCAGCGTAACCGGCTTCACGTTTTGCGCCATTAAATACAAGGTGACGGGCGGGCCAGACAAGGCCGCCAAACCGTGCAGAAACCCGGACAAAAAACCGATGCCCAAATGACCGGCAGCACCCTGCTTTTTGGTCAAGGTCCAACCTGTCAACAAAACCAGCACGTTCGCCAACACCAAGCCACCCGCCAAAATTCGAAACCAGTTGATGTCGACGCTCAACAAGCTCCACAAGCCAAACGGAATGCCACAAGCGCAAGCAAGACTGAACCACCCCAGCCTTTGTTTGTCAGCCAAGGGCCAATCTCGTCGAACCGTGGTTAAACCCGCTGCGACTTGTAAAACAAGCGTTAAAATGACCGAGAACACGGGAGGGAAAACGATTAGCAGAAAAGATAAGGCAACAAACGGCAGGCCAAAACCAGCGTAACCGCGAACTAAGGCACCCAAAAATGCAGCCAGCGCGATAAGGCTTAGTTCAAATGTCCCTAAGCCCAAAATCATCTGGTTTATGCTGCCTTTTTCAAGTTTTGTTGCGCAACCGGAATGAAGTCACGACTGAAGACCCACTTGCCATCAGCTGACAGAGAATTATCAAACGAATAACGATCGATCTGAAAGTCTTTCAAGCCTTCCGGCTTGTCGACCTTTTGCTCCGCCATGAACCGCGCCATCATGCCACGGGCTTTCTTGGCATTGAAAGAGATAACCTTCGCAACACCGTCTTTATATTCCATGAAATTGACGTTTAGCACAGGCTTGTTCAGCGCTTTGACTTTAACAGATTTAAAGTATTCGTTAGAGGCTAAATTCACCAGTGCCGCTGCATCGGTTTGTGCCATGGCATCGTTTAAGGCCTCAGCGATTTTTGTACCCCAAAACTGATACAAATTCGCGCCATGCGGTGTTTTCAGCTTGGAACCCATTTCCAGCCTGTAAGCCTGAACCATATCCAGTGGGCGAAGCAAACCATATAAGCCAGACAAAATGCGCAAATGGTCTTGGGCATAGCTCAAGTCTGTTGCGGCTAAAGTATCAACATCAAAACCAACATAAACATCGCCCTTGAAAGCTTGAATGGCGGGCAGTCTCTGGTTTGAACCTTCTGCCTTGTAATCACGAAAACGCTCAAAATTCAGCTGCGCCAAATCATCCGAAATGTGCATCAAAGCCGACAGATCTTTGGGGCTTAGGGTGCGTGCAACCTGAACCAGCTCCCAAGCTTCATCAGCAAAGGCAATTTCCGTCGTGGGTAGGTTTGTTGTGGGTAGGTTTACCGAAGCCTGATCATAATTCAGTTTTTTGGCGGGGGAAATGACAGCGAGCATGATGACACCAATCTGTGGAGGGTTTCTGAAACCATAGTGAAAAGAAGATCCTGAAACAAGTTCAGGATACGGTGGGTCAGTCACAATCTGTCATACGTCAAAGCAGTGCAGCACCAAACGCTTCTGGTAATCCGGTTCGGTCTGGCTTATGACACTTCGCATGCAAACAGAACTCATCTCAATTTCCGAAGCACAAGATTTCGCACAGCTGCTGGCTGATGCTTCACGATCTGTGTGCCTGAAATATTTCCGAAATTCGGTAATGGTTGAGGACAAGGCTGACGCATCCCCCGTGACCCAAGCTGACATGGAGTGTGAAACCATGTTGCGCGCCATGATCAACGAAAAGTTTCCGGATCACGGCATTTTGGGTGAAGAGCACGGTCAGGAGAATCTGGATAAGCCATACGTTTGGGTTATCGACCCGATTGACGGCACACGTGCTTTTGCAACAGGCTTTCCAGTTTATGGCACGCTGATCGCCTTATTGGCCGATGGTAAACCTGTCTGCGGTGTGTGTGATCTGCCAAGCCTGCGCGAGCGCTTTGTTGGTGGTGTTGGTGCCATGACCCGCTTTAACGGTCGTCGCTGTGAAACCTCATCCGTCACCAAGCTTTCTGATGCAACACTGCGTTTCACCAGCCACGAAATTTTCAGCAAGGAAGAATTTCCGGCTGTTCAGAAAATAATGGACATGACGCGCTTTACCCATTCAGGTGGGGATTGTTACAACTACACCCTTTTGGCTGCTGGCCAGTGTGATTTGGTCATTGAGTCCAGCCTTCAGCTATATGATATCATGGCCTTGTTGCCGATTGTTGAGGGTGCAGGCGGTATTATCAGTGATTGGCAAGGCAAACCCATAGAGCTTGATCGCGAGCAATCCTATGACGGACGCATCGTCGCTGCCGCCACGCAGGAACTGCACGAACAAGCCATTCAACACTTATCAAAAATCTAAAAAATCCAACTTCAAAATTAGGAAATTCTTATGTCTCAAGTTCAAGCTTCTCACATTTTGCTTATGTACGCTGGCTCTATGCGTTCTTCAAACCCACGTAGCAAAGACGATGCGATCACACTAATCAACGACCTGAAGACACAGGTTGCTGGTGGCGCTGACTTCGCTGATTTGGCAAAAGCACACTCTGATTGTCCATCTGGCCAGTCTGGCGGTGACTTGGGCGTGTTCGGCCGCGGCATGATGGTTCCAGCGTTTGAAGATTCAGCTTTCAGCATGGAAGTTGGTCAGACAAGCGACGTTGTTGAGACCGATTTCGGTTACCACTTGATCCAGCGCACAGCTTAAGACGAGCCACGACCCCATGCCAAATTCCGGTTTACCAACTTATGGCCGTTTGAGCCTTATCTGCGGCCCCATGTTCTCTGGCAAGACCACAGAATTGCTAAAACGCATTTTGTGGGCACGCAACGGGCAGAACCGAGAAATAGCCGTTTTCAAACCTTCGTTCGACCAGCGTTATTCCAAAGAGCGTATCGTCAGTCACGAAGGTTTGGTCAGCGACGCCTTGGCCATTTCGGCATGGGAGGGTTTGACCCAAAGTTTGGTTGAACAAGAAACCACCATGGTGTTTTTCGACGAGATCCAGTTTTTCGTCGATCCACACTTTGATGGTGACTTGATAGAGATCATCCGCGAATTGTTAAGGTCAGGCATAGACGTGTGTTGTGCTGGCCTTGACATGGACTGGCGCGGTGAAGCTTTCCATAACTCTGCGATGATTGGCGCCATGGCAGAAGAAATGATTAAAATTGCCGCTTATTGTTCCGTCTGTGGGCAGCCTGCCACACGCTCTTTCAAAAAATCCGGTGCAGGTGACAGCATAGAACTTGGCAGTGTCGAGCTGTATGAGCCACGTTGCACAAAACACTGGGTCGAGGAAACGGACCAGGTGCGGTTAATTTAGAAAAACTACCTAAAGTGGTTGACCTTCACCCTACTTAGCCTATAATGTGTAAGATCAGCAGGTGTTGAGGCGGTCGAGTTAATCGCTCAGCATCCTAAGCTGGATTTTTCCCCAAACAATCTTAAGTCCGTTTTGGTGTGTCAGACAAACTTTGTGGTCGACGCAGGTTAAAGATGTTTCCAAATTCGGCGTATTCCATGTATCCCAATCGTGCGAGCGGCTTGATAAGGCTAAGATCAATCAGCCCGTCAACCAAAACAGACTGACTTATGTGGACCGCAACAATCTCTGCCAGCACAAGCGTGTTGCGTTGTTCACTTTTGCTTGGCAAGTCGACAATTTGAAACACCTTGCATTCCAAATGGATGGGCGAGCGCGCAACGCGTGGTGCCTTGACCCGGATTGAGGGCAACAGTTCCAAACCCGCGGCTTCAAATTCATCTACCGACGCTGGCAACGTCGTGCTGCTGAGGTTCATCGCGTCCAACAAGTCTTCGCTGACCATGTTGTACACAAACTCACCATTTGCTTCCACGTTGGTGACCGTGTCTTTTTGACCTGATGAGGCAAAAGCGCACATGTGCGGTGTGTCACCGATAAGATTGAAAAAGCTGTAAGGTGCCAAGTTTGGCACACCGTCTGACCCAAGGCTGGATATCCACCCGATTGGCCGTGGTACGACACACGCCTTTACGGGGTCATGTGGTAAACCATGGCCCTCAATCGCAGGAGAATATGAATGAAATGACTTAGACATAAGAAACACACCTTCAAACGGCAAACGCCAGTAGGTAGAAATTTTGATTGGGCCTTATCTATGGTGCAATTTCCACTTAAACACC
>JBMYWL010000072.1:0-8012 GCA_049607365.1 Alphaproteobacteria bacterium
GGTGTTGTCGCCTATTAACCGCTGCGATGCTTAAAAGAATCTCTGCGGAAGCTATATAAAGCTGACGGGTCAACCATAACATCAACAACGGCTGGTTTACCACAGTCCAAAGCAGCTTGAACAGCTGGCCCAATATCAGCAATTTTTTCTGCGCGAAAACCCTTGGCCCCATAAAGTTCAGCGACCTTGTCAAATGGAGGGGATGATACATCCGCCCCAATGTAGCGACCATTGAAGAAGTCGCGCTGATAAGCTTTTTCAGCACCCCAGCATTTGTTGTTCATCACAATAGTCACGGTGTTAATACCATGATCAACCGCTGTGCTCATCTCTGACAATGACATGCCAAAACCGCCGTCCCCCATCAAACTGACAACAGGGCGATCTGGCTGGGCCAATTTAACACCCAAGCCACACGCATGTGAAAAACCAACCAAACCAAAGTCTAAGGGCGTGAACAAAGACTTTGGCGACCAGTAATTCAGAGCATCGGTTGCTTGAAGGCAGAGTGTTCCTGCGTCCATGGTGATTGCAACATCCTGCGGCAACACGTGCCTAAGTTCTTTATACAAACCAGATGGCTGGATTGGAAAAACATCGCTCGCGGCTTCAGCATCCCGCTTTGTTAGGAATGCTTGGCGATCATCTTTAAAGGTCTGGGTCCAAGCTTCAACTTCGGCTTTTGCTTCCAGCTCTAAAACCGCTTCCCGTAGTTGAATTGCGGTTGCTGGTGCATCTGCCCAAATGCCCATCGAAATCGGAAAATATCTTCCCAGTGCCGTTGGTTCCAATTCAACTTGGATGATCTGGGCGTCTTGATTGATGTTGTCGTACGAATAAAACGTCGAGTTGAAACCCAAACGCGTGCCAAGTGCCAAAATTACATCAGCTTCCTTGGCCAAGCGAGAGGCAACTTCGTTACCACGTGGGCCCATTTGGCCTGCGTTTAGCGGGTGACCAAACGGAATAGCATCACCATGCCCGGGCGATGAAATAAGTGGCGCATTCAAAGCTTCTGCCAAAGCGCAAGCTTGTTCATGTCCTTCGGTGTTTTTAATGCCGCCGCCAACCAAGATTACAGGTTTGACAGCCTTACGGAGCAAAACAGCTGCTTGCTTGATTAAGTCTGATGACGCACATGGCGCGTTTAGCGGTCTGTAATCTGCAGGTGTTTGAAACGCTGGCATTTCAGCATTCGCAGCTAACACATCACGTGGCAAATTTAGTTGAACAGGACCTCTTCGGGGAGCCATCGCCACACGAAAAGCTTCACGAAACATTTCAGGCACACGGTCAGCTGAAGTTGCCGTCCATGTCTTCTTGGTCACTGGTGTGAATAAGGCCTGCTGATCAACTTCTTGAAAAGCATTTCGGTATATATGCGCAGATGACAAAGCCCCGGCAATCGACACAACGGGTGAGAACGCCGCTGCGGCTTGGCTTAAACCAGTCACCAAGTTGGTTGCACCCGGCCCGTTTTGCCCAGCCAAAATGACCCCCGCTTTACCTGACGCCCTTGCAAAGCCGTCTGCCATATGTGTGCCCGTACGCTCATCATGAACACCAACGAAATTTATGTCACGTGCGTCGTACAAAGCATCAAACATTTCCATGGTTGCGGAGCCAATAAGACCAAACACATGTTCAACCTTCTCGACCTTCAGGGCTTCGACCGCTGCTTGACCACCAGACATAAGTGTTGATGCTGTTTTACTCATAATTCACTCTTTTGAATTGGCTATGTATTAAGAAAATTAAGGATGGCGTTGGTGTAAACTTTCGGGTCTTCCATGAGCCCCAAGTGCTGTAATTTCGGTACAACCAACGTTTCTGCACCCCCAGCATCTGGAGATATTTCCTTGGCAATTTCGAAGGTCATGTGTGGTGTTGAACCACTATCGTTTTCACATGTCATAACCAGAGCCGGAATGTCGATTGGCTTTTCAGGGCGAATTAACTCTTTGACGCCAGCGGCCAACACCATGCATGCATCAGGATAAGCTTTAACATCTGCCAAACCGCGCCAAGCACGCACTTTTTCAGCCACGTCACTACGATTAGCCAAAAACTCTGGCGTGAACCATCTAATTAAAGCGGCATCCATTGTGGCCATAGCGCCTTCGCTTGCCACCTGTGAAGCACGTTCTTCAACTGCGATTTGCGCATTTGGCTCACGCTCATGCGGGGAATTCAGGATGACCAATGAATTCAAACGCTCAGGGAAGTCCAACGCAAATCGACGGTTGATCATCCCCCCAATTGAAAAGCCAACCAA
This sequence comes from Alphaproteobacteria bacterium, assembly GCA_049607365.1. GTDB lineage: Bacteria > Pseudomonadota > Alphaproteobacteria > UBA7985 > JBMYWL01 > JBMYWL01. The sequence goes on from JBMYWL010000072.1 coordinate 2,276, forward strand.
CTCGATCTTATCGATTGATAAGTCGTCCATAAGCTCAAGTATTTGACGCGCATAAACCGATAAGGACGCCTGTTCCGTTGGTGGACTTGACTCACCATGACCATAAAAATCGTAGTTCAGAACGTCAAAGTCCTGCGTTAGGGCATCCAAATGATCATTCCAAAGATGACGACACAAACCAAGACCATGTATTAAAACGATGGTACGTCGGTTTTCGCCGCCATTCCTTGCAGGATAAAAGTCGTATGCGGTACCTTTGGGTGTTATCGGCAAACCTAAACTCCTGCTGGGTTGTCCACGTCATGACCCATTTCTGCCAGATCCTGATATCTGTCGCCTAAACGGTGATGCGGATGGCCACCAATTGAGGCGCCTAAGGCAATGATGATTTCATCTTCAGCAGGCGCATCTGCAACATTCAAATGAATGGTTTGGTAGTGCGACCGACGTCCGCCGTCGTGCTTGTCCATCAAAGGTATCATCAAAGAAGTTCCGGCAGCACCGCGTGTGTTTGAAAACGCCAGATACGACTTGGCACCTACAGCGTTTCTGAATTGGTTGCCGAACCAAAGTGTGTGCGTCAAAGCTTGGGCGTGTTCAATTTCGCCGCCCATGCCCACAACAGATGCTTTACCATAACCTTCAATCGCATCGCCTGTAACATCCAAAATCATTTCAGTCAGAAGCTTACCAACAACTGGGCCAGTCTCTTGAATTTCAGGTCTAAGATTTTCGACCCAACCCCGGCCAAACCACGGGTTTCGAATAATCGCCAAAGCAGAAATTAGTTTGGTTGGCACCTCAACTTTTTTGCCGCCCTCTTCACGGGTTGTTTGAATGTTAAGTATCGTACGACGGATGTCTACAGACATGTTAATGACCTTAAGGTTAGAAATTTTATATTAAATTGGTTCAAGGCAAACTTAGGTATCAAGCAAACGCTGGCATTACTTCATCACAAAACAGCTTCAGCGATTTTTTTGCTGAAGGCATGTCCAAGCCCATGGAAGCGTAGTATATAAACGAATCAACGCCCAAGTCTTCATAGCGTTTTAACTTGTTTATCACGTCATCAGGCCTGCCAAACATCAAGTTTTCTTCGAGCATATTCGGTTCGTATTGCTCTCTGCCTTCCAAGCTTTCAAGCGGCATGCGCTCAGGAAAGCCGTTTTTTACTTCGCCCGTTTGACGCATCAAGTTCTCAAATTGACCCAAGCATCCACGAACAGCATCAAGAGCGTTTTGACGTCCCGCATCGTCTTCGTAGACGGATGTGTGACGCATCATCGCAAAGTTCGGTTTGAAATCGCTGCTGCTTTTTTCCATGGCTTCGTCTAACCGTGATTTGTACAATTCGGCTTCCGAGAAATCACGTGTTAAAGGCCAGCTCATAATGTTGCACCTGTTTTCAACTGCGTAGTCAAAAGTTATGGGCGCACGGGCGGCAACCCACATTGGCACATCATTTTGCAAAGGTTTAGGGCAAGATGTCGCAGTCGGGAATTGCCAATATTCACCATTGTGCTCAACGTCACCTTCCCAAAGTGCACGCACCAAGGGCAACATTTCCTGCATATATCGCCAGCTGTCAGTTTGCTTCAACCCGGGTTTCATGCGGTCAAATTCACGCTGATAGGCACCTGACCCCAAGCCCATGTCCAAACGACCGCCAGAAATCAAGTCAACCATAGCCGCTTCGCCAGCCAGATTGATCGGGTGCCAATAAGATGCGTTTGCCACACCACAGCCTAAGCGAATGTTGTCAGTGTGGGCCGCCCACCAGGTCAACAGCTGCATGGGGTTGGGGGCGATCGTCATTTCAAGTGCATGGTGCTCGGCTGCCCAAACAACCCCAAAACCAGCACGATCGGCCATTTGCACCATTTCAAGCACATGATCGCGCATCATTTGCATGTCTACTGAAGCGTCACAACGCTCCAAATTTATCGCAATTTGAAATCTCATAAACCGTTTCCTAGGCATAAGGGACGAATCAGACTTTTGATAAGACAGGCTGTCAAACCGCTATGTATTTGTAAAACAAATTTTTATGCATATTTAATTTAATATTTTCGATACAAATGCTTCTATGAATGTAGATGCTCTAAAAACACTTGTCGCCATCGTTGAAACCGGAAGTTTGGTCAAGGCTTCTCAGCGCTTAAACGTGACCCAATCCACCGTCACAGCACGCTTGAAAACGTTGGAAGAAGAGCTTGGGCAACCCTTAATCCGTCGACAAAAAACTGGTGCGGAACTGACAACATCTGGCGTGAAATTCAAACGCTACGCGGATGTCATGTTGGGTTTGTGGCAACAAGCACGTCAGGAAGTTTCGCTACCGACCGGGGTCAACAGCTTGTGTAACATCGGTTGCAGTCACGATTTATGGCATGGCCTTGGAAAAAACCTGCTTCATCTCATCCGCTTACGCCAGCCGGATATGGCTGCATCTGCTTGGCCTGGCGACCAGACGGAGCTTGATCGATGGCTTGGAACAGGGCTTGTTGACCTCGCCATCAGTTATCAACCAACAACCCACCTGAACCAACGCATTTATCCATTGAAAAGCGAACGCTTGCTGTTGGTGTCGAACCGCCCAAATTCACCCGCACGTTTTGACCCGTCATATGTTTATGTTGAACACGGCGAAAACTTTGCCCAAAAACATGCAGCCGCCTACGCAGATGCCGACACTGCTAAGTTAAGTTTCGGCTCGGTCGTTTGGGCATTGGACCATGTGTTAACCCACCAAGGCTCAGCTTATTTGCCCGAACGTTTGGTTCAGCCCTACCTTGATCAAGGCCGCTTGTATCTGGTTGATGGGGCACCCGAATTTGCACGAAAGGTGTATCTGATTGCCAATGAAAATGTGACCGCATGTTGGGAGTGGTTGCCCGACCTGATTATCGAGTTAGAGCAAAGCTAACATTTTCTTTTTATGTCCGTCGTTTTCAACAGTGCTGATTAACTTTGCCAATTCGCTTATCGACGACAGGTTGTGGCATGCGATGAATTTGTCGACGTGTGGCAACATCGCACGAATTCCCGCAGCCTGTGGGCTGAAGCCATCCCATCTTAACAAAGGGTTCAACCAGACCAATTGCTTACTTGAAAGGTGCAACCTTTTCATCTGGTTTGATAAATCACCCAACACCCCACGTTCCAGACCATCAGTCACCAGCAGAACCAATGCTTGCCCTGATAAAACCCGACGAGACCAGTCTTTGTTAAAGGCGCCGATACACGAGCCTATTTGAGTTCCGCCTTCCCAGTCTTGAACATGCGACCCAATGGTTGCCAAAGCTGTATCTGGGTCTTTTATCGACAGCATTTTTGTGATGTTGGACAAACGAGTTCCAAAAGTGAAAGCGTGAACGTTAGCCCATTCTTTCCGTGGGTTTAAAGAAACCGCGTGGATAAAATGCATCATCATGCGGGAATAGGTTGTCATGGAACCAGAAATATCGCACAGCAAAATCAGATCCAGCGGTTTGGTTTGCGGTTTACGTTTGGGCAGATGCAAAACCAAACCGCCTGTTTTCCTCGCCGCGCGGAACACGGCTTTTGGATCAACCTTTCTTCCATAATTTGACGGTTTCAGCCGACGAGACCAGACCTTGGGTGCTGGCAACACCATTTTTGAAACCGCCTCTTCAGCCAAGCGAATTTCTGCATTTGTCATGACTTCGAAATCAACGGACTTTAATTTTTCAGTTGCTGAAAAGCTGAACTTGGCCTCTACCTCAATCTGCTCCCTTTCAAATTCAGGTTCATACGTTGGTTGATCTTCAATCAACGCTTCGGCAGCCCGTTGTTCAGCTGCTTTCGGTTTTTGGGGTTGCTCTGCTGTCCTGACAGTCGGCAGCATGTTGGTGATCATCTTTTCCAGAAATTCGGGGTCTCGCCAAAACATGCGAAATACTTGGCCAAAAACTTGCAAATGCTCGGGTCTTGAGATTAAACATGCTCGAAGCGTAAAAAAGAAATCAGCTTTCTGCTCAAACCCAACGACTTGAACGGCACGAACGGTGTCAATCAGTTGAGCGGTCCCAACCGGCACTCCCGCCCGTCTGAGGGCACGGCAAAAATAGCTTATGTTTTCAGCTAAACGTCCTTCAGCTGCGTTTTGCTCAGCCAAGTGATTTCAAATCTTGCTTTGACGCTTCCAACAGCCTGCACGCTTCTGTTTCAGCGATTTTTGCGATGTCATCCTGATACTTCAGCATGGCCCCGATTGTGTCAGCTATTATTTCTGGTGAAAGGCTAACCACATCCAAAGCCACCAAGCATTTGGCCCAGTCTAACGTTTCTGCCAGCCCCGGCGCCTTAAACAGATCTTCACTACGAAGCCTTTGAACAAAGGCGACCACCTCGCGACTGAGGGCTTTTTTGACCTGTGGCACACGCGCCTGCAAAATTTCCAGCTCACGCGCAAAATCCGGATAGTCCAACCAATGGTACAAACACCTGCGTTTCAAAGCGTCATGAACTTCGCGTGTTCTGTTAGAGGTCAAGATGACAAGGGGTGGTTCCGGCGCTTTTATCGTGCCAATCTCTGGCACCGTCACCTGATAATCAGACAAGGCTTCCAACAGGAACGCTTCAAAGGGTGGGTCAGTTCGGTCTATCTCGTCGATCAACAATACAGGCGGACCCTTTGGGTTTTCTTCCATGGCGCGCAATAATGGACGCTTGATTAAAAATTTATCTGAATAGATTTGAGCTTCATTTGACGTTTCGTTTTTCATCGCCAACATTTGTGCTGCAAAGTTCCACTCGTACACCGCGGTACTCGCATCAAGCCCTTCGTAACATTGCAAGCGGATTAGGTCGCGACCCAAGACGGATGCGAGTGATTTGGCCAACTCTGTTTTGCCAACACCCGCTTCGCCTTCTAAAAAAATGGGACGTTGAAGTGTCAAAGACAAATACGTCAACGTGCCCAATCCACGGTCGCAGACATAACCTTGGTCTTTGAGAAGTACCAAGGTTTCATCGATAGAATTTGGAAGGCTCATGTGCGGCTTTTCTGAAACATTAACCAATCGCGCGTTTGGCCATAACACCTATCAAATGCGCGCGGTATTCAGCTGAACCGTGAATATCCGACATTAAACCAGCGTCAGATGTTGTTACGCTTCCTGCCGATTTTGCCGACCAGTCAGCGGTCAAGGCTTTCTCTAAATCAGCATGTCTAAAGACACCGTCAGCGCCAGCACCTGTGACAGCGGCTGTCACCGAGCCATCTATGTCTTTCGAGACAAAAACTCCGACCATGGCATACCGAGATGCAGGGCTTGGGAATTTCCCATACCCAGCTGTTTCAGGCGCTGAAAAGGTAACAGACTCAATCAGCTCACCTTCATCTAAAGCTGTTGAGAAAAGTCCCGTAAAAAAATCTTTTGCCTCTATTGAGCGCTTATTGGTGTTGATTGTCGCACCCAAAGCCAGCATTGCTGCCGGATAGTCAGCTGCCGGATCGTTATTGGCAATTGAACCGCCGATTGTTCCACGGTGTCTAACCGCCGGATCACCAATTCCCCCTGCCAGCGCACAAATTGAGGGACAAACAGCGGCCAAGTCCGCATTTCCAGCAACTTCAGCATGTGTAGTTGCCGCGCCAATGGTGATTTTCTGGGTATTGGTCAATTACATGAATCTGGTCTCTTGGCTGCAAAACGCCTACTTAGAACTGATTAAGCACCATGTCATTGCACGCTAGAAGCAGCTTTAA
>JBMYWL010000073.1:0-7800 GCA_049607365.1 Alphaproteobacteria bacterium
CGTGGTCAGGTGACCGATTGACGGCATAAAGTTACGCAACGGGTCTTCTGCATACACACGGCACTCCATTGCCCATCCGGTCAAAGTGACATCTTTCTGGGCCATGCCCAACTTTTCGCCGTAAGCAACACGGATCATCTGCTCAACCAGATCCAGCCCCGTGATTTCTTCCGTCACAGGGTGTTCAACCTGTAAACGCGTGTTCATTTCAAGGAAGTAAAAATTGCGGTTTTTATCAACAATGAATTCGACAGTACCAGCAGAGCAATAATCCACTGCCTCTGCCAAAGCCACAGATTCAGCACCCATGGCTTCACGTGTTTTCTGGTCCAAGAACGGCGATGGTGCTTCTTCAACCACTTTTTGGTGGCGGCGCTGAATGGAGCACTCACGCTCACCCAGATAAATCGTGTTGCCGTGTTTGTCGGCCAACACCTGAATTTCGATGTGGCGTGGTTGCTCGACAAATTTCTCGATAAAAATGCGATCATCACCAAAACTGGACATGGCTTCGGATTTGGCCGAGTTAAAGCCGTCACGCGCTTCCGTGTCATTAAATGCCACGCGCATGCCTTTACCGCCACCACCAGCGGAGGCTTTGATCATCACCGGGTACCCGATTTCACCAGAGATCTTTATGGCTTCATCAGCATCTGCAATCAGTTCCATGTGCCCGGGTACAGTCGAAACACCAGCTTTTTGTGCCAAATGTTTGGATTCAATTTTGTCACCCATGGAGCGGATGGCGCCAACAGGCGGGCCGATGAAAACCAAACCAGCTTTTTCAAGCGCAATCGCGAAGTCAGCATTTTCTGACAAGAAACCAAAACCGGGGTGGATTGCCTCAGCGCCTGTGTCTTTTGCAGCTTGTATAATGCGATCCATGAGCAAATATGATTCCGCCGATGGAGATGCGCCAATGTGTACGGCTTCATCCGCCATGCGTACCGCCAAGCTTGAAGCATCCGCATCAGAGTAAACTGCAACAGTCGCGATGCCCATGCTTCGACAGGTATTTATAATCCGGCATGCAATTTCGCCCCTATTTGCAATCAGGATTTTCTTGAACACGGCGGACCTCACGATGAAAAATTGATGTATTTTTGTATGCTGAAGTTAGGGTGTGAACCCAATTCAGATCCTAGCTTTATGACAGAAGGCAAATGGTGTTGCAATGTCGCTCGTAAAACAAGATCATTTGAATCACCATGTGAGTCAAACATTTACAGGGGGGCACCAAAAGCCTAAAGATTTAAGCATGAGCATTTGGCGCGACATATTCGACATATCAAAACCAACAGTTGAAGCACCTTCCAAGCTGACTGTTGCTGAAACAAAGGTCGAGGTGCTTGAGGGTCCGCTGGGTTCCTTCCTGCAAAAAGTTCGCAACTGGTCTTGCCCCATATTTGGCACCTGTGATGACAAGACCCAAAAATGCATCCGTTGCGATGACAAGAAAAGCAGCAAGGGCATTCATTCAGTCGCCTTCACAATCGCAGTGGTGGTTTTATCAGCAAAACTGGCCAAGGCGGACGGATTAGTCACGAACGACGAAATCGCCACCTTCAAACAGTTGTTTACTGTGCCCGAGTCTGAGCAAAAAAACGTGGGTCGGCTTTTTAACCAAGCCCGAAAGGAAACTGCGGGCTTTGAAACATACGCAAAGCAGCTGGGTCAAATGTTCGAAGACAACGACCCGGTGTTGGCGGATTTAATCGGCTGCTTGTTTGCGATTGCTGCTGCCGACGGGCTAATCAACGAAGATGAAGGCGTTTACCTGCGTCAGGTTGCAACCCACTTTGGCATTAGCGATGAAGAATTCGCCCGCATCGCCAGCCGATACACAACCGAGCAAATTGACGACCCCTACATAATATTGGGGGCAAGTCCAACTGACAGCAAAGCGGAACTTAAAGCAAAATACCGTGCTATTGTTGCACTTATTCACCCTGACAAGCTAGCCGCACAAGGACTTCCCGACGAACGTGTCGAGCAAGCCACCAAACAGTTGGCACGTGTGAACACGGCATATGACATCGCCTTGCAACGAAGTCAGGTTGTGTATGACCGAAAAAAGCTTCAACCCGCTTGACCAACGTGCCTGAATGCCCCACTTTCGGCCAATCAGGTGGCTGGATGGCTGCGGTGACGGTTGGCTTAGGCTAACGTGACCGAGGAAAGTCCGGGCTCCACGCATAAATGGTGCCGGTTAATGGCCGGCGGGGGTAACCCCAGGGAAAGTGCCACAGAAAGCAAACCACCGTTTACAAGTCGTGCATATGTACGGCGTTTTGTACGGTAAGGGTGAAAGGGTGCGGTAAGAGCGCACCGGGGCTTCAGCAATGCGGCTTGTCACGGTAAACCCCACCTGGAGCAAAACCTAATAGGAGTGACTGGTGCAGTCTTTCGCCAACTTTGTTGTGCGTTGATGAGCATCAGGCGTTATGCGCGCTGTTACTCGGGTTGGTTGCTAAAGGCCTTTGGCAACAAAGGCACAAGATGAATAGTCATCCACCTTGCTTAAGCTTTCCGCTTAAGCTTGGAGACAGAACCCGGCTTACAGGCCACCTGATAAAATTAAACACATTACGGCCAAGCATTGCGTCCAGACTTAGATCACTTTAATATCGACCAGATAAACACCATTGCTAAAAGACCGCCCAATTTTTATGTCCCCATTTATTTATGTCCTTGAATAACGAAAGTGTTGGCAAGCCTTACCGCCTTCAAGGTGATGGGGATTCAGCCGGACGAATAGACGAACAGAACAACCAATTCCCCTACTATCCTGAATTGTGGGCTGGTCAGTCGCTGGGCACCATTCTGCGTGAATATCGCAAGTCATACGGTCTAGACCTTCATCAAGTCTCTGATGCGTTGAAGATTCGCAGTGTGTATTTGGACTACATCGAAACAAGTGCTTATGAAAACCTGCCTGGCTATGTTTATGGCCAAGGTTTTGTACGCTCTTACGCTTCATATTTGGGTCTTCCACAAAATGAAATGCTGGCTTTGTACAAAGCCGAGTCTCAAAGTGGTAAGATCAGCCAACCCGACCTTGCGATTTCAGCCGCCTTGTCAGCTGAAAAAACTGTTCCGCCCATTGGTGTCATTTTGGGCGCTTTACTGGGTTTCGCCATTCTAATTTACATGGGCTACTTTGTGTACTCTCGCCTATCGTTCGAAGGCGAAGCCAATGGTGAACCGAGTGTTTCAATTTACGAGCGGGTAAGCACCTTCATTTTCGGGTCAGACGATGTGCCCACGAACGCGCCAGCCGTCACTGACGAAGACGCGGATTTACTTTCTGGTGCTGGCCCCATTGTGGTTGGCGTAGACGGCACTGTGTCTATTTCACCCACCCAAAAACCCGACCTGCCAGCGAACAATGGTACCCAGCCGAACCAAACGGCAAACCAAAACGCTGGCAACAACAACCAAGCGACAGACCCTGCGAATGCTTCGGCCAACGCTAATCCCGGACAATCGTTGGAGCCCGCTTTATCTGCACCGTCATATTTCCCTGATGGCAAAGCCCCCTTCCCAAGAAGCAAGCCAGACCTGACCCGCCAGTCAATTCAAACAGCTCAAGTTGCACCGCCGACCCGAAATGGTGGTACCAGACTGATTTCCAACATTGACCCGAATGTTCCTGTCATAACGCCGCAGGCTGTTTCAGTTGGCACACCTGCATTTGGACAAGGTGTTGGCTTCGCATCTGCCAATGTAAGTGTTAGCGGGCAACCAAACATCGTTAACTCACGGCCTATTGTTGGCCCACTGGTACCTATCGGCCAGACACTGGACGTCAGATCTCCATTTACTGATCAAGCCGTTAACCTTGTGGAAACACCCGTCGTAACCCAAACAGCACCAGCCCCCACACTTAACACGGCTGCGCAACCGACTGCTCAGTCAATTGTTGAACCAACGGTTCAGCCCGAAACCCAGCCAGAAGCTCAGCCCGAAGCTCAGCCCGAAATACAACCGGTGGTTCCTGCCACAACGTTGGTAAATCCATCTGCTGTCACAGCGGAAAGCAGGGTTTTCATCAAAGCAATCGCCAGAACCTGGATTAAGATTGTCAGCAGTGACGGCAACACAATTGCTGAGCAACTCTTGGCGACCAACAGCCTGTTCGCCGTACCGAACCAAAACGGTTTGACCTTACTAACTGGCTCCCTGCGCAGTCTTGAATTTCGTGTTGACGGTAGAGCAGTTAAGGCACCTGAATCCATCTCATCTGGAACTGACACGATTAAAATCGATGCGGAAGCTTTGCTAAATCAGCGTTAGCGAAAATCTACCAACACGCATAACTTTCTATCCAATCCCATTCTTCCACGAAAACAGAGACACGATCCATGGCTGAAAAGCTCCAACCAGTACGCGGCACACAAGACTTTTTGCCAGAAATGATGGCACGTTATCGCTTGGTTTGTGACACAGCACACAAGGTCACGGGTCTTTACGGGTTTGAGGAAATGGCCACACCCATTTTTGAACAAACAGCTGTCTTCTCGCGCTCCATTGGTGAAGCAACAGATGTTGTTTCAAAGGAAATGTATACATTTTCCAGCAGATCGGGTGGCGAAAGCCTAACCTTGCGTCCAGAGAACACAGCTGGTGTTGCGCGTGCCGTAATCAGCAACAGCATGCTACAGTCTACACCACACAAATTTTTCTATGCTGGCCCCATGTTCCGTTACGAGCGCCCACAAAAGGGACGGTACAGACAATTCCACCAGATTGGTGCCGAGCTGATTGGCGTGGAGCAACCATTGGCTGATGTGGAAGTCATTGCATCTGGCGCTGCGGTTTTGCGTGAACTTGGATTGCTTGACCGTGTGACACTGAAACTCAACTCTTTGGGTGATCCGGAAAGCCGTGCAGAGTTCAGAAGCCAGCTTGTTGAGTACTTTTCTGCTTACCTTGATGAATTGTCGGACGAAAGCAAAGACCGACTGGTCAAAAACCCGCTTCGAATTCTGGACTCAAAAAACGCCAGAGATCAAGAAATTGCTCAGGGTGCACCAAAGTTTGGCGCTTGCCTGAACCAAAAGTCACTCGACTTTTTTGCAGCCGTCAAACAGGGTCTAGACGACTTGGGCATAAAATACGAACTGGATGAAACACTGGTTCGCGGGCTGGATTACTACACCCACACCGCATTTGAATTTGTAACAAGTGAACTTGGTGCCCAGTCAGGTGTTTTAGGCGGTGGGCGTTACGACGGCTTAATTGGCAATTTGGGTGCGACTGAAACACCCGGTGTGGGTTGGGCAAGCGGTGTTGAGCGTCTTATGCTACTGATGGAGTGTGAGCCCGAAAAAAGTACACCAATCGTAATTGTCCCCATGGGCGATGCTGCCGAACGTCAAGCTGCGATTATCAGCGAAAAGTTAAGACGCGCTGGCCTGCACATCGACCAAGGTTACAAGGGCAACATGGGTAAGCGTTTGAAGCGTGCGGACAAACTGGGTGCAAACTTAGCCTTGATCCTTGGACAAGACGAGTTGGACGCAGGACAGGTTGTGGTTAAAAACCTGAAAGAAGGCAGTCAACAGACTGTCGCCCTCGACCAGTTAGAAGCTTTTTTGAAGAGTAAGTAATATGAGTTTATTGGCGAACCTGGACCGTGTTGTTAGCCGTAGGCAGGAACTTGAATCTTTGTTGTCCACACACCCGGATCCGGGTGGTGACGACTATTTGAAGCTAACACGAGAGTTTTCAGAAATTGGACCGATCGTCGAAGAGATTGAAAAGTTCAAAGGCTATCAGTCTGAAATGGAAGATCTGGAAGCCATGATGGCTGACCCCGACAGTGACAAAGAAATGCGTCAAATGGCTGAGTCTGAATTTCACGACCTGAAAAAGGCCATGCCAGACCACGAACGCAACATTCAAATTTTGCTGCTGCCCAAAGATGAAACCGACGCCAGAAACGCTATTTTGGAAGTTCGTGCCGGAACTGGTGGTGACGAAGCGGGTCTGTTCGCTGGTGAACTGTTGCGCATGTATCAACGCTACTCCGTCAGTCAGGGCTGGAAATTTGAAATAACGGAAGAATCTGAAACTGGCGTTGGCGGCATTAAAGACGCATCAGCTGTCATTACAGGCACCAACGTGTTCTCCAAACTGAAGTTCGAGTCTGGCGTTCACCGCGTGCAGCGTGTGCCTGTCACCGAATCTGGTGGTCGTGTTCACACATCCGCTGCGACCGTCGCTGTTCTGCCGGAAGCAGAAGCCATCGACGTCGTTATTCGTCAAGAAGACCTGCGCATCGACACCATGCGCGCGTCCGGTGCGGGCGGTCAGCACGTCAACACCACCGACTCTGCGGTGCGCATCACCCACATTCCAACTGGTGTTGTTGCAACGTCGAGCGAAAAATCTCAGCACGTTAACCGTGACAAGGCCATGAAACTGCTGGCAACACGCTTGTACGACATTCAACGTCAAAAAATTGACAGCGAGCGCTCGGCAGATCGTAAATCTCAAGTTGGTTCAGGCGATAGATCAGAGCGCATTCGCACATACAACTTCCCGCAAGGGCGTATGACCGACCACCGCATCAACCTGACCCTTTACAAGCTTGACCGCATAATGACTGGTGAGGCACTTGACGAAGTCTTGGATGCGCTGATTTCTGAAGATCAAGCAGCGAAACTAGCAGAGATCAACGGTTAAGATTTTGCAGCAGGTTTTAACGCGCGGTCAAGCACGCCGTCGTACAATTGAAGCCCTGCAATCCATACCGGATTGTGACGCCAAAACCGAAGCCGATTGGCTTATTAAACACCTTATTGGGGACGTTGGCAGTTTGTTGCTAACGGCTGACGAACCCATGACACTGGAACAGCAGTCAAGATTAGAGCACCTCGTGTCAAAACGCTTGGCGCGTGAACCACTCAGCCGCGTTCTGGGTGTGAAAAACTTCTGGCGGCATGAGTTCCAAATCAACCAACATGTTCTGGACCCCCGCGCAGATTCGGAAGTGCTGGTCGAGCAAGCCCTCAACCACATTCCCATCAACACTAAAGCAGCAATTCTGGATTTAGGAACCGGCTCCGGTTGTTTGCTGTTGTCTGTTTTGGCTGACCGCCCAACCTGTCAGGGACTTGGGGTTGATGTAAGCGTCGATGCGCTGCAAGTTGCAAAAGCAAATGCCAAACAGCTTGGCCTTGATGCGCGTGCCAATTTCCAGCAAGGCAGTTGGGCAACCGGACTTGAGCAAAAATTTGATCTGGTTTTGTGCAACCCGCCCTATATTGATGAAAAAGACAAGAGCTGGATGTCACCGGAAGTACTGGGGCACGACCCCCACATTGCTTTGTTTGCCGACAATCAGGGATTGAAAGACTTCGATTTGATTTTTGCTCAGCTGCCAACCATTTTGAAGGACGATGGTCTGGCACTACTGGAACATGGATTTGATCAACGAGGCGCTTTGGTCGACCTTGCACACCAACACGGTTTGACCGTTTCCGGCACATATGATGACCTTGGTGGAAACGCCAGATGCATCGCCTTAAAACTGTAGAAATAATTACATTTTATGCTGCCAAGTCAAAAAAAGAACTTTTGTTGAGTCACCCTGAGTGGTAGTATAAGTCTAGATTTGGAAATGACGCACCTTGAGCAGCGAATCTGGCTGTTTTGAATGGAAATTGCGCACTCCGGGGTCTGATGATACCCCACAAATAAAGATCACATCTTAGGATTTAAAATGAGACCAGCGAATAATGGACGCCGTACGCGCGGTCGTCCGCAACGCCGTCAAAATCAACAGCCAATGCG
>JBMYWL010000074.1:0-4819 GCA_049607365.1 Alphaproteobacteria bacterium
TTGTTAGCTGCGGCTAACCTTCCTGAGCCGAAATGTTGGAAGGACTTGCTGAAGCCAGAATATAAAGGGCATGTTCAGATGGCTAACCCAAATTCTTCAGGAACTGCTTACACCACATTGGCAACCATTGTTCAGCTGTTTGGCGAAGATGAAGGCTTTGAGTTTATGAAGGGTCTGCATAAGAACATCAATCAGTATACCAAGTCTGGTTCTGCTCCAATTAAAGCAGCGGGTCGCGGTGAAAATACAATCGGAATCGTGTTCATGCACGACGCAGTTAAACAAGCAGTGTCAGGCTTTCCGATCAAAGTTGTTGCACCGTGTGAAGGCACAGGTTACGAAATTGGCTCCATGTCGATAGTAGACGGTGCGCGGAACCCAGAAAATGCCAAAAAGTTCTATGATTGGGCTCTAAGTGCAGAAGCACAAAGTTTAGCCCTTCAAGTTAAGGCTTATCAGGTGCCATCTAACAAAGGGTCAGAAACTTCTCCTTCAGCCCCTGATTTAGATTCAATCAAACTGATTGATTATGATTTTGCAAAATACGGTTCTAGCGATGAACGCAAGCGTTTATTGAAGAAGTGGGACGATGAAGTCTCAACATTGCCGCAATAGGATCATTTCCTAAATGGCAATTTCGCCTCATAGCATAGACCAGGTGAGTCATAAATCACCTGGTTTTGACTTCTCATCCAAGCAAGTTTCGGGTTCAAATCGATCAGCGCTTTGGTTCTGTCTGGTTGTTGGCCTTGTCGGATTTTTCATTTTACCTTGGTATGGGGTTGAAGACGGTCTCTTTGCTTTTGAGTGGCTATTTGACGGATACCCAAATGATAGTGACTATGCTCCAGCTGCTCTGCTAATCGCCCCCTTTGCCACTGGTGGGGTTGAAAAGAGCTGGCTTTTTCCAATTCTCATCCCCCTACTCGCAGCCTTCACAGCCTTACGTTTTCATAAATCCCATTCAGCCTACGGCTGGATACTACTCATATGCGGTGGATTTGGCTTTTGTTGGGTGTTGGGTCAAGGCTTCGCAATTGGTCTACGTGGTTTCAATCTAGACATATTGAACGGATTGTTCGGCCCACTTGATGATAGGCAGTTTGGCATGGGTTATGGCGGGTTGCTAGTTGCATCCGCGTTTCTATTTATGTTTTGCCAAGGTGTTGCGGCGCGTGGTGCCATAAACGGTGATGTTTTTGTTGTATCAGCGATTGGCGGCGTAATCGCCCTTGTTGGTATATTCATATTCTTGCCAATCGCAAAAATGTTAATTGCAGCGTTTATAACGGAAGATGGAGGCTACTCAGGCAGCCTATTCATCGCAAAGCTAAGCAGTAGTCGTTTATGGGGGCTAGGCTGTTTATCGGGCGGACGCTGTGGTGTTGCTTGGAACTCGCTGTTTTTAGCTATCCTCATCGGTCTGATTACGACTGTATTGGGATTGGCTTTTGCGCTGGTGGTTGCAAGAACCAATTTTCGCTTCAAACGTATTCTCCGCGCACTAACTGTCCTACCGATTATTACCCCCCCATTTGTAATTGGTCTTGCGATTATCCTTTTGTTTGGTCTCTCAGGCTCGGTTACACAATTTTTTGCTGAAATTTTTGGGTTGCAGGCAAGTCGTTGGGTTTACGGATTGCCCGGTCTTGTAATCGCACAAACATTAGCTTTTACACCGATCGCGTTTCTTGTTCTGATTGGTGTTGTGGAAGGTGTATCTTCATCAATGGAAGAAGCGGCACAAACTTTGCGGGCCAGTAAATGGCAATTATTCAAGACAGTTTCTTTTCCTTTAATGCGCCCCGGACTTGCCAACGCCTTTTTACTTGGGTTCATCGAAAGTATGGCAGACTTTGGTAATCCCCTTGTATTGGGTGGTAATTTTGATGTTCTTTCAACCGAGATCTTTTTTGCGATTGTTGGCGCACAGTACGATCAAGGTCAGGCAGCGGTTTTAGCGATTGTGTTATTAGCATTCACGCTTGGTGCATTTTATGCTCAACGCTTTTGGCTTGGAAAGAAATCTTACACTACAGTAACAGGAAAAGGCGATTCAGGCGCTCACCCTACCTTGCCAATTGGCCTAGCGGTGCCCGTTTACACGACGGTTGCATTATGGAGTGCCTTTACCCTAATAATTTACGGAATGATCCTTTACGGTAGTTTTGTGAAGCTGTGGGGCGTTTCAAACGAACTTACATTTTTGCACTATGTTTCAGCTTTCGGCGTAAAGTTGGTTAATGGCTCCCTTTCATTCACTGGAACAGCTTGGGATTCATTTTGGACGACAATAAAAGTCGCAGCAATAGCCGCGCCGTTGACAGCGATTGTCGGTCTAGTCACGGCCTACTTACTGACCCGTCAAACCTTTGCAGGGAAGAACAGTTTTGAATTTGGAACCATGCTCAGTTTTGCAATTCCGGGTACGGTGATCGGTGTGTCATACATATTGGCGTTCAACGTGCCACCAATAGAAATTACGGGCACCGGAATTATCTTGGTGGTTAGTTTTATTTTCAGAAATATGCCAGTAGGTGTGCGTGCAGGTATTGCATCTATGAGTCAGTTGGACAAAAGCTTAGATGAGTCATCTTTAACACTTGGGGCAAATTCGTTTGCAACATTCAGACGCGTAATTTTGCCCCTGCTTCGCCCTGCTATACTGGCGGCACTTGCCTATAGTTTTGTAAGAGCGATGACTGCGATTTCAGCTGTTATCTTCCTTGTCAGTGCTGAGTACAACATGGCAACCAGCTATATTATCGGGCGGGTTGAGAACAATGACTATGGTCTGGCTATTGCCTATTCAACAACTCTTATAATTGTAATGCTTGCGGTTGTAGGCCTTATGCAGTTGCTGGTAGGACGCAATCGCTTGGGTAAAAGATTAGGAAATACATAAGATGAGCTTATTGGAAGAAGGCCAGTTTGCCTCAAAAGCAGCCTCTGTCACGTTCAAAGGTGTGACGAAAATTTATGGTAAGGATGTGGTCGCTGTTGATAACATCGATTTGCATGTAGAGCCGGGGCAACTTGTTACTCTGCTAGGACCATCTGGCTGCGGGAAAACAACCACACTGCGGATGATTGCTGGTCTTGAAATCGCGAGTAAAGGGCAAATAACCATTGATGGTGTAGATGTCACTAACCTTCCTGCAACTGACCGCGATGTTTCGATGGTCTTTCAATCCTATGCTTTGTTTCCGCATATGGATGTACTTGCCAATGTATCATATGGATTAGGCTATAGCGGATTTTCAAAAGCTGAAACTAAAGTCCGAGCCATGGCCGGACTTAGCTTGGTTGGATTACAAGATTTTGCGAACCGTTTGCCATCAGAGCTTTCCGGTGGCCAACAACAACGGGTTGCGGTAGCCCGTGCATTGGTTTTAGAACCACAGGTTCTGTTGTTTGATGAACCTTTGTCGAACCTAGACGCAAAATTGCGTCGTCACATGCGCGAGGAAATTCGTGAAATCCAACAAAAATTGGGTCTTACGGTGGTGTATGTGACACATGATCAAGAAGAAGCGCTCGCTGTGTCAGACCGAATTGTGGTCATGCGGAACGCCAGTATTGCTCAAGAAGGGGCACCGAATGAGCTTTATGATTCACCAAGGGATGCATTTGTTGCAGATTTCATTGGAGAAGCAAATCTTCTGGATTGTGAAATTGTGGAAATCGCAGATGGTCAAGCCAAGATACAACTTGGAACCTACACTTACGAATTAAGCGCCCGTGATTTGAAAGTTGGGTCTGCTCAAGTTGCAGTTCGACCGGGACAAATGAATTTGAGCGAAGACACAAGTGGCAATTGCCTAAGTGGCCAAATAACGCATGCAACTTACGTTGGTGCAAACATGGAATATCGAATTAGCACACACGCTGGTTCCATCTTTGCAACTTCCACTAACGTGTATCAGCAGTTAAGAACAGGACAGACTGTTGGACTGAAGTTTGCGGACAGAGGCCCTGTTCTGCTGGGTGTCTAAAGTCTGGTTTAGCTTTTGATCCGATTTTAGACCTCTCAATAATCATTTTGTTTGTTTAAAGCTTACACAGCTCATAATAGTTAGACATGAAAACTGCTTCCTCGCTCCAGCTTAATGTAGCTGATGAAAAACTTGATTTAATCCGTTCGCGTGTTTGTTCTTATCAATGGGAAAAGATACCTGATTTAGATGGATGGGACGCAGGTACAAATAAGCGTTGGTTGAAAGAGCTTTGTTCTTACTGGATTGAGGAGTTTGATTGGCGTGCTCAAGAGGAGTACATCAACAAATTTCATCACTTTGAAGCCGAAATTGATGGTTTGAAAACACATTTCATCTTTGAGCAAGGATCAGGCATCAACCCCAAACCACTGTTACTTACGCATGGGTGGCCTGGATCATTTGTCGAGTTTTTGCAATTGGTTGAACCCTTGGCTCATCCGGAGCGATTTGGCGGAAACGTGGAAGATGCATTTACAGTTGTTGTTCCATCTTTGCCTGGTTTTGGATTAACCCAAGCCCCGAAAAAACCATGGGGCCCTAGACGTATGGCCAAAGCGCTAAATTCCTTGATGACTAAAGAGCTTGGTTATGAATCCTACATTGCACAAGGTGGTGACTGGGGCGGTGCCATTACAAGTTGGTTAGGTTTTGAGCATTCATCTGCATGCAAAGCCATCCACATTAATATTCTAACCATGCGACACCCTGACGGCCCACAAACAGCTGAAGAACAATCTTGGTCAGAGCAGTTTGATGCTGATCAAATAATGCAGAATGGTTACAGAACCCAACAGGCAACCAAACCACAGTCACTGGGTTTT
>JBMYWL010000074.1:4829-7636 GCA_049607365.1 Alphaproteobacteria bacterium
GCCATGGCCGACAGCCCAGTTGGAGTTGCAGCGTGGATAAGCGAGAAATTTCACGCGTGGTCAGATCTTGATGATGGCAATATCGAAAGTGTTTACAGTAAAGATGAGCTGTTAACCAATATCATGATATATTTGGTTACAGACTCATTTAGTACCGCAAGTTGGATCTATTATGGGCGTCGGGAAGAAGGTGGTCGAATTTTCTCTGCCGATGGTGCCCGTGTTGAAGTACCAACCGCTGCAGCGGTTTTTCCTGAAGAAATGCTCGCATGGCCACCGCGAACTTACGTCGATAGATTGTACAATATCCAGCAGTGGAGTGAATTCGCCAGAGGTGGCCATTTTGCAGCGCTGGAACAACCAGAAGCTCTAATTAAAGACGTGCAAAAATTTGGGCGCTCGATAAATTTGGCTTAGAAGAATTTGTCCTAAAACACCTATTTTGAAAGTTGAATATGTCCGAGTTTAAACAAGCTATATATCCAAGCCTTGAAGGCACGAGCGTTTTCATTACAGGTGGCGCCAGCGGCATCGGTGCTGAGTTGGTCAGAGCTTTTTGCGCTCAAAAGTCAAAGGTTGGGTTTGTAGATTTCGACAAAACCGGAAGTCAAAATCTTGTCGACGAACTTGTAAGGTCGGGAACTTCAGCGGAAGATTTACAGTTTGAACACTGCGATTTGAAGGATATCGATGCTTTGAACAGAGCATTTTCAAACTTGGCTGATAAAATTGGTGCGGCAGGTGTATTGGTGAACAATGCTGCTCGAGATGATCGACACACTTGGCAAGAAATTGAACCCGAGTATTTTGATGAACGCATTGCAACCAACGTACGGCACCAGTTGTTTGCTATCAAAGCGGTTGCGCCGGGAATGATAGCTGCCGGAAAAGGCTCTATCATTAACATGGGCTCCAACTCTTGGCTTGAAGCTCAGGGTGGTTTTCCTGCCTACACCATGTCGAAAGCTGCGGTGTACGGTTTAACGCGTGGCATGGCGCGAGACTTGGGACCGCATCGAATTCGCGTGAATACTGTTGTTCCAGGCTGGGTCATGACAGAACGCCAAAAGGAACTTTGGGTAAACCCAGAAGCGATTTCCGCACACAAGAAAAAGCAATGTTTGCCTGATTTAATCGCCCCAGAATACATCGCACGCATGACATTGTTTTTAGCTTCAGACGATGGCGCCATGTGTACCGCACAGCATTATCTGGTTGATGCTGGGTCTAGCTAAGCCAAAATGACTTGATGCTCTGCTTGGCCAATGAGTTTCATTTGTTTGAAAAACGTTTGACCTGCTGACTCATTTTCGTTTGTTGATAAGTCCAGACCATCCGCAGCTGACGTTGCAAACAAAATATTTAGGTCTGGACCGCCAAAAGCAGGGCAAGTAGCTTGCGACGCGTGAAAAAGAACCACCTGTTCTTCCATACCATTTGGTGTATAACGCGCGAGACGCCCTGCCCCATACTGCGCGTTCCAGACACAACCCTCTGAGTCTACAACTGCACCGTCAGGGTTTAAATCTGTATCACTTAGGTTAATTGCGATACTCGGGTCATCAACTGGCCAACCTGTAGATGGATCAAGCTTTTGCTGCTTTATGACCCGTTCTGGCGTGTCGCAAAAATAAGCTATCGGTTTGTTAGGTGCGAAACAAATCGCGTTTGAAATGGTAATTTTGTTGAACAGTTTGCGAAGTTCGCCTTTGTAATAGCGATATATCGCGCCAGCTTCTGGTTCTAGATTTTTACCCATTGTGCCGATCCAAAAACCGCCCCACGGATCAGCTCGTCCATCATTTGACCGCGTGATTGGATTGTTGGCTTCTAAAGAAACTATGTGCTCTTGGCTATTGGTATCTAAATCAAGTTTGAATAACTCTTGTTCGCTCGCGATCAAAAGAGTTTTTTCGTTTATCCAGCCGGCTGCCGAGACATGGACATCAAAATTGCGAACGACGGTTTTTGCATTTGGCTCAAGGCTTCGTTCAAACAGCTTTTTTTCGATGATATCAAACCAAAATAACGTTTTTCGCTTTGGATGCCACAAAGGTCCTTCGCCAAGTTGGCAGGCATTTTTGTCAAAAATCTTCATCGCTTGCTTACCTTTTCGACGGAGATCAAGCTTTTTTTGTCAAAAAATCTTTTGTTCTGAAATGCTTGGAATACAGAACAAAAACAACAGGCATACCAACCAAATGCTATAATGCTCAGTGTTGAAAAATTCGGTCGTGACCGGTTGAGCCACCACGCAGCTTCGGCCAAATTACCATCATTCAAAAAATATAAATCAATTTGTGTGTTAAATAAAGTCATTGGAACTGAAAGGACAGACATCAGCATTAAAGCGATTACAAATGCCACTAACCAAAAAGACAGAAGGTGATATTCTTGGAACCTTGTGTGTCGCCAAGAAGTTATTAGCCCATACAGAAAATTTTGTCTTTTGAAAACGATGTAAGGAATTACAAGCGAGAAACGAACGGCGAAAAACGCATAAACCATAAATAATAAAACTTCACTATAAATAGGTCGATCGGTTAGTGTGCTTATAAAAAACACCCATCCCCGTTCTGCACCCACGATGAATGCAGCCAATAATAAAAAGATCAATAAGTGTGTAATACTTGCAATAGCGCCAAAAACCTTAACCTCATCGCACGGAATTTTCATTGTTTTGCAAACCAAGCGGAGTGACCCCAAAATCACACATGAAATTAATAACCAGTCGAAAACTGCGAACGCAAAATCGATTGTTTGGGGAATGTTGGAACGAAAGTGAAAATATAAATACGTCCAAATAT
>JBMYWL010000075.1:0-7623 GCA_049607365.1 Alphaproteobacteria bacterium
GGTTCCATATTTAACGGGTTTAATCTGTGCTTATATAAGGGGTATAAGCACCAAAGGTTCAAGGGCCTAAAACTAAAAAACATGGCTTTGTCATGTCGAGTGATTGTGACGGCCTGTGGCCTGAACAATTGTATCGAGACACGGTAAGCAAGCCTCTCGATACAAATTTTGCACCAAAAAATATTGGCGCAAAATTCACTCGAGGTGACATTGGTTGACGTGGCAACACATATAAAATGATCGAGAATTAACAAGTGTCCAAAATAACTGCCGTACTCGGGCCAACGAACACGGGTAAAACCTACTTGGCTATGGAAGCCATGAAAGGTTACAGCACCGCGATTATGGGGTTTCCCCTGCGTTTGCTGGCGCGTGAAAATTACGATCGTTTGATTGAAAGCAAGGGCAAGCACCTTGTGGCTTTGGTCACAGGCGAAGAAAAAATAATCCCCAAAGATGCGCGTTACTGGATTTGCACGGTTGAGTCCATGCCGCTGGATTTAAAGGTCGACTTCGTCGCCATCGACGAAATTCAACTGTGCGCAGACCCTGAACGCGGGCACATATTTACCGAGCGCTTGTTAACCGCACGTGGCACGCACGAGACCATGTTTCTTGGGGCTGAAACAGCACGCAGGGTCATAAACGCGCTAATCCCCAAGGTGAATTTTGTCACCCGTCCACGTTTGTCGACCTTGTCCTACATTGCGCCAAAAAAGCTGTCGCGTATTCCGCCAAGGTCAGCCGTGGTGGTGTTCTCAGCCAGTCAGGTTTATCAAGTCGCGTCTATGATACGCCAGCACCGTGGTGGTGCCGCTGTGGTATTGGGCGCGCTTAGCCCACGAACACGCAACGCACAGGTCGCCATGTATCAAGCGGGCGAGGTTGATTACATGGTCGCGACCGACGCCATAGGTATGGGCTTGAACATGGACATTGACCATGTGACTTTCTCGGCCCTTAAGAAATTTGATGGTCGCGGCCAGCGTTACCTGTCACCGCAAGAAATCGGGCAAATTGCTGGGCGCGCGGGGCGCCACATGAACGACGGCACCTTCTGTTGTGCAGCGGACATTCGCCCGCCGGACGAAGACTTGATCGAGGCTGTGGAAAACCACCGTTACGACCCGCTGGAATACATTTTCTGGCGCAACAATGCGCTTGATTATCGCTCGGTTTATCACCTGCAAAAATCCTTGGATGGCCTGCCCAAAAGCCGCGCCCTTCAGCGCACGCGCGAAGCTGAAGATCAGCGGGCCCTGAATTCCTTGTCGCACGAAGATGACCTGAAAAAATATGTGGCGTCGCCAGCTGCAACCCGTGTGCTGTGGGACATTTGCCAAATTCCCGACTTTCACAAAAGCTTCACCGACACACACCAGAAACTTCAGCGACGCGTTTTCTTGGACCTTATGGGTCCTGCCAACCGAATTAACGTCGATTGGGCGGCAAAAAACATAGATCGGCTGGATGATACCACCGGTGAGATAGATACTCTTGTGAATCGCATTGCCAACGTGCGAACTTGGACTTATATCTCCCATCGAGCGGATTGGATGCCAGATCCAAAAATTTGGCAAAACCGCACAAGAGATATAGAAGACCGTTTGTCAGATGCATTGCATGATCGTCTGACAAACCAGTTTGTTGATCGTCGCGCAGCCATATTGGTCCGGCGGCTTAAAGAAGGAGGCGAGCTTTTGTCAGGTGTACAGGCAGACGGCTCAGTTGTTGTCGAAGGCGAATTCGTCGGTAAAATTAAAGGCTTCCACTTTGAAGCAGATCAAACTGTGGAAGGGCCGGAAGGCAAGACCATTTTAACGGCAGCGCGTAAGGCTTTGGGGCAAGAAATCTCCAAACGTCTGGAGCAGTTTCATGCCGATAATGACGGCGCGTTTTCACTGGGTGACAACGGCACAATCGACTGGCGCGGCGCACCAATCGCCGACGTTGCCAAAGGCAGCCATTTGTTAAGCCCCGACGTGCGTATGAACATGGGCGAGCTGGTTGATACAACCTCTGCCAAGTTGTGCGAAGAACGTGTTAAAAAGTGGCTTGCAGCACACTTGAAAAACGCTTTGAGTCCGCTTGAGAACCTGAAAGAGCTTGGAACCAAAGCTGATGTTTCAGCTGGTGTACGCGCGCTTGCGTATCAACTATGGGAAGCGCTTGGTCTCATCGACCGACGCCCGGCCAAAGAAACCATTCAAACCTTAAGCCAAGATGATCGTGGCGTGCTGCGTAATGCCGGCGTTCGGTTTGGTCGCAAGTTTTTGTTCGTGCCGTCAATTCGCCAACCACGCACACAACGCGTGTTGGGTATTTTGTCGAAAGCAGCTGGCATGGAAAGCTTGCCGCATTCAGCTGCAACACGGTTTGACTTGAACCGCCCGAACCGTCCGCACAAAGACAACTTGGTTTTGTCTGTTGACCAGATTGAGCGTTCACTAAACCGCATGTGGCGTCAAGAAAACGAGCCTAAGAGCGAAAAGCCAACAGCTGAGATTCAAGTTGAAGAAGCCAAGCCAGAGGGTATCGCAGAAGTTTCAGCTGAAGCAACAGCAACTGTAACGATTGAGGCCCCAGCGGAAGCTGCTGAAGCGCCAACAGAAACTGTTGAAGCGACAGCTGAACAGCCTGCTCAAAAGTCTCAAGCCGAGATATTTGAAGAGGTTAAGGCCGACCTGTTGGTTATTCTGGATGGTGACAACGAAGCACTGAACGCTGTTTTGGCCTTACCTGAAGCCAAACGTTTTGGTCCGAAACCTGGTCAGAACCGAAACCGTCGCCCTGCCGCTGAATCTGGTGCCGGAACTGACACCGGACCCGACAGCGACAAGAAAGGTGGTAAGCCAAAAGGCAGACCACAAAGTAAAGGTACCCAAGGCAAAGGTAAAGACAGTGATCGCCCCAAAAACACCGCCCGAAATGCTAAAGGTGGTAAGGGCAATGACCGTAACCAAAAACCGCGTGAACTTGACCCCGAAGGCAAGCGTTTGGAAGCCGAAGCCGCAAAGCGTCGCTTGGCGGACTCCCCGTTTGCAGCTTTGGCTGGCTTGAAGCTTAGTAAATAAGCTTTGACCGAGCAGCCAGAGACAAAACAAAAAGGCATAAGGGTTGATAAGTGGTTGTGGTTTGCCCGTTTCTTCAAATCACGCAGCTTATCAGCCAAAGTCTGCCAAGGTGGTAAACTGAAGCTGAACACCAAAACCATCAACAAAGCCAATGTGCTGGTAAAGGTTGATGACGTTTTAACGTTTGAGCAAAACAAAGACATCCGCGTTATTAAAGTGCTGGACCTTGGTAAACGCCGTGGACCAGCGCCAGAAGCCATATTGCTTTATGAAGATTTGGCCCCAATTGGCGCAAAGCCCAAAATTGACCCAAAGGAATCTGGTGAACCAGCTGTCAGAGATTATGGGTCAGGTCGCCCAACCAAGCGCGAGCGTCGTGACATGGAAAAACTGCGTTCTGATAGGTTCTAAAATTTGTACAATGCTTTGTTATGAACAATTGCGTTTTCTCTGCCAAATTTGTATACTACCCACAGAAAGGAGTACTCATGAGCGATAAAACATATAAGAAATTCGAGCGTTTCAGCATTTGGTTTGCCTCACTTGGTCTTCTTGCAAGTGTTATATTGATCCCCTTACAATATCTAATTTAGTGCTGCTTTTGTGCTGCGGCGAAAGTTGCACCCACGATTATTCCCAAATGCAAATTCCCCAAAATTGCTTGTGACCCGGCAAAAAGCCGAGAAGCAGTTTCTGGACGGAAATCTCCAAAACCCAGCGTTGAAAAAGTAACCGCTGAAAAATACAAATAATCCAGAATTGAAGGCGCAATTCCATCGGGCCCAATAATACCGAAAGCACGGTAAACGAATGAAAATGCCACGATTGTAAACAAAGTCGAAATAAGACAGTCAAAAAACAAACGTCGCGGATTTACGATGAACGTCTTAGAACGTATCAACAAAACGCGTACGACCACCCATACAAAATAAAGCAATGACAGGCCAACCGTCAGAACCGAAAATAATTTTGTTGCCCAACTGACCATTTCCAAACCAACCTTAGGTGTGAAAACAAAAGCGACCATTAAGACAATTGAATTTGCAAAAACAAAGCGGCTTATTAAACGACGCCTATTGCTGCCATTGGTATGACCTTCACGATAGCCCGAAAATTTGTAAAGCAGCTTGTCAATTGCTTGGAAAATTAGGACAATATTCAATCCAACCATATTTGAAAATGTATGATATTTGGATTGCAGCTTTTTAAACCACTCGCGCATACTAAATCTCCCTTTGGTTGATAATGGGAAATTTGTATCTATAAACCCTGACCAAATAAACACAAAAA
The DNA here is from genome assembly GCA_049607365.1 of Alphaproteobacteria bacterium. Taxonomy (GTDB): domain Bacteria; phylum Pseudomonadota; class Alphaproteobacteria; order UBA7985; family JBMYWL01; genus JBMYWL01. Next base: position 4,365 of record JBMYWL010000075.1, read on the forward strand.
AAATTCCGTTTTGCGGAGGGTGTCTTAGCCAAATAACTGCCTAAAAAAAGGTTTTAAAAATACCCCATGTCTATTTTCAAAAAAATCAGCAACCTGATATCTGCCACACCGGAAAAAGCCGCGCCCAAACTAAGCATCGAAGAAGCTGTTGCGGGTTTGATGTTTGAGGTCGCCTTGCTGGACCAGGACTTTGCCGAGGCTGAACAGCAAACCCTGTTGACGTGCCTTGGTGATGCATTTGATATGAATGCAACCGAGTGCCAGACCCTGTTGGACCAAGTTCAAGAACGGGAACGAACCAAAGCCGGTGTTCACCCATTGGTCAAGCTGTTGAACAAACAGCTGGACGAGAACCAGCGCTTTGAGGTCATGGTGCGCATTTGGCAAGTCGTTCTGGCCGATGGCCGAATTGCCGACATTGAAAAACAGTTCATGCGCAGGTTGGCGGCTCTACTGCACATCTCGGACAGGGATTCTGGCCTTGCCCGTGTCGAAGCACAAAGCGTCGCTAGCTCATAAACATTCCCGCCAACTTCGGGCATATGCTTTGGGCAAAATAAACCTATGCTATTTGCGCTCTTGTTCATTGGCTTCGGCAGACCTATGTCAGACAGAGAACATTAAAGCGTTAAAAATCAATTTCCGGAAAAAACACCCATGACTTATGTTGTCACTGAAGCCTGCATTAAATGTAAACTGCAAGATTGCATTGAAGTTTGCCCTGTGGATTGTTTTTACGAAGGTGAGAACACGCTTGTTATTCACCCCAACGAGTGCATCGACTGTGGTGTATGTGAGCCAGAGTGCCCGATTGAAGCGATTATTCCTGACACAGACCCAGAAGCTGCCCAGTGGTTGGAAATGAACCGCAAGTATTCTGAACTTTGGCCCGTTATTACCGCCAAAGGCGAAACACCTGCCGACCACAAAGAATTTGAAGGCGTTGAAAACAAGTTTGAACTCTTCTTTTCTGAAGAACCTGGTAAAGGCGACGCTTAAGCCAAACCGCACTGCTAAATTTGAAATTTGCGAATCGTTTTTCCAGATTTAGCGGTGTTCCGCCAACATGGCACTAAATTGGAAAACCGTGGCTTCCGTTCATTTTGTGTTCAGAATCACATAGAATCATTAAATTGATCCAGATTCCCGCCTGTCAAAGCGCAAAAATACGCTTTTGAACGCATATTTACGTATGCATTCAGGCTGCTTCACCCGTTGAAAATCGCTCAAGGTTGAATTTTTGCACATTTTTTGATACCATACATTTAGTTAATCAATTGCATGGCACTGCCGTCTAGAGCTGATCGGGAACGTTTACACCTAAAGTAAGAATACATGTTCATCCATTTCAGCCGCAACGTTGAGATTAACCAGAACATACTCCCTTGTGTAATCGGTATCAGTTTTTCACTTCGCCATGTTGGTTAAACCCACAAAGTGAATTCAATCGAATTTACGTGGTGCAACGGGAAACGGGAAAGTATGTCAGATAAAGTAGAATTCAGCGAAGGTGACTTCGTTGTTTACCCAACGCATGGCGTTGGCAAGGTTACCGGAATCGAAGACCAGGACATTTCAGGAACAATCATTAAAGTTATCGCCATTCATTTTGAAAATGATCGTATGACTTTGCGCGTTCCAACATTCAAAGCCGAGAAATCTGGCCTTCGCAAATTGTCTTCACGCAAGATGATCGATTCCGCCTTGGTTATTCTTAAAGGTCGCGCACGTGTTAAGCGCACCATGTGGAGCCGTCGTGCACAGGAATACGAGACAAAGATCAACTCAGGTGATCCAATCGCCATTGCAGAGGTTGTTCGTGACCTGCACCGCAAGGCCGAGCAGCCAGAACAGTCGTATTCAGAGCGTCAGATTTATCAGGCAGCTTTGGGCCGTCTGACACGTGAATTGGCCGCTATCGAGCAGATTGACGAAGAAACAGCTGGTGAAAAGTTGATGCATGTTTTGAACCCTGCCCTTGCCGCAGCTGCTGCTGAAGCAGCCGCCCAAGAAGTTCCGCAAGCTTAAGGCATAGATAAGCATAGCTTTTTAGCTAAATAGCCCATAAAAATAAAAAGGCATTCAGATGGTTACATCGGGATGCCTTTTTTGTATTTGATGACCAGACCTTTTAAATGAAACAGCCCCAGCCAACCAAAAAATTTGAAGTTTTAAAAGCTGCTCGTCGTGTGTGGACCGTCTCTGCGATCCACGGTGAGGCAGATCGTCTACGTGCCATTCACCGTTCGATTGAAAAGAACTTTCAATGGGGTGATCGCATTGTTTATCTGGGCAGTTTTTTGGGGCACGGCACCAACGTTTGGCAGACCATAAACGAGCTGTTGTTGTTCAGGCGTTTCACCTTGTCGCGCTTTGGCTACCAACCCGAAGACGTGGTTTTTCTGCGTGGCCAACAAGAAGAAATGTGGGACAAGCTGATGCAAATTCAGTTTGCAAACGATCCGCAAAGCATCGTCAGCTGGATGATTGACCACGGCATAAACGCAACACTTGAAGCTTATGGCACTGATGGCCGCGAGGCCTTGTCTTTCGCCCGCCAAGGCGTGGTGGAGCTGACAAACTGGACAACACGCATTCGCCAACGTGTACGGTCAAGCCCCGGTCATTTCCAACTTATGACATCGCTGCGCCGTGCAGCTTTCACCGAAGACGGCAGTAAGATGTTTGTTCATGCTGGCATTGACGCAAGCCTGCCCCTGCGTGGGCAAACTGACGGGTTCTGGTGGAACACAAGCACCCTACCCAAGCTAAAAGCCCCATTTGAGGGCATTGGGCGCATTTTCTCTGGTTACACAGGTCGCGACGCTGGCATTGAGGTTTTCCCCTACGCCACAACCATGGACGCTGGCTGTGGTAAAGGCGGCCCGTTAATCGCCGCATGCATCGACATGAAAGGCGACTTTCAGCACATCTTTGAAGCTTAGAGCTTTTATATTTCGAGGCTCCGGAACACGTCCGGAGCTGAAACACGCCTGTTCCGGATTTATTCCGGAATCTCGCTGAAGAGATCTGCGACCTGAACATCTGGACTCCGTAACAAGTACGGAGCTGAAACACGCCTGTTCCGGATTTATTCCGGAATCTAGCTGAAGAAGTCTGCGACCTGAACATCTGGGCTCCGTAACAAGTACGGAGCTGAAACACGCCTGTTCCGGATTTATTCCGGAACCTCGCTGAAGAGATCTGCGACCTGAACATCTGGACCCCGCATCAAGTACGGAGCTGAAACACACCTGTT
>JBMYWL010000076.1:0-7602 GCA_049607365.1 Alphaproteobacteria bacterium
GTTCACAAAAATCAGCAATGAAAACGAAGTTGTGCTTCTGCCCTACATCGTTGGTGGATGAAGCATAAAATAGTCAGGCAATCAACTTTGGTAACCAAACAGCCTTGGCAATGAAGTAGTTATTCCACTTGGAAAGCTATTTGAACTTCTCTATTCTTTCATGCCAATTAGCACGTCCGCGATTTTGTTGCGTTGAATTTTCCCAGATGGACCTTTGGGCAATTCATCAAGGAAATGAATGCAATCAGGCGTTTTGAACTTTCCTAGCTGATCACAACACAACGCGAACAAATCAGCTTCAGTCAAACCAGAGTTTGCTTCTACCACAACCGCCGCTTCAACTCGTTGGCCGTATTGTTTACATGGTTGTGCAAAAGCCGCTGCTTCAATAATTTTGGGGTGGCTATATAAAGCGTCATCAATTTCGCGCGGTGCAATGTTTTCACCGCCTTTAATAATAAGCTCTTTCAAGCGTCCGGTGATGTAGATGTATCCGTCTTCATCCATTCGACCGAGATCACCCGTACGCAGCCAGCCAGAAGCTGTTAAACTGTCACGTGTTGCCTGCTCATTCTTAAGGTAAACACGCATAAGGTTTTCACCCCTGACCAATACTTCCCCTTCGACATTTGGCGCGCATTGTGTTTGAGTTTCATCACCTATAATGACTTCGTTACCCATTGCAACACCCGGGGAGCCAACTTTGCGAACACCAGGCGGCAATGGGTTGGACAGAATTTGCGCAGCGGTTTCGGTTAACCCCATCGTTTCTATGATGGGTACATTAAAGCGGGTTTCAAACGCTTGCTGAACATCTGGTGACAAAGGTGCGGATGCTGATCGCCCAAAGCGCAAGTTGCTGTAACTATCTCTTGACCCAGTTTGCCCCGTTTCATCGTGCAACAAATAGGATATTTGCGTTGGCACCACAGAAAACCAACTACATTTCTGATCTTTAACCCAAGACCAGAACGACTTAACCGAGAACTTCTTCGGCATAACAACCGACCCGCCGGAAACCAGCGGACCCATGACGGTTACGCAAAATCCATTGATATGATAAAGCGGTAGAACACACAAGGCACGGTCATTTGAAGATAACTCGTGCGCAATTGCCGTGTTCAACCCACCCGAAAGCAGGGCTTTGTGGGTCAAAACAACTCCCTTTGGCCTACCCGTCGTGCCTGACGTATACATTAGCAAGCCGTCGCTGGTTTCAGAAATTTGAGTTTCTGAAGAAGGATTAAGTTGTGCATTGAAAAATATGGGGTCAATGACAGTTCGTTGAATTTGGTCATTTGCCTCAAGAACCAAATTTTCGGTTTCGTCTTGGACAAAAACCAGTTTGGCTTCTGAATGTTCAAGCACGTAGGAAATGGTACTTTTGCCAGACACAAGGTTAACGGACGTTGCCAAAAAGCCGCCGTACATGATGCCAAGTATTATTCGTGCCGCGTCCTCTCCATTTGTCATGGCATAAGCTACGCTCTCTCCGCGCTTTACGCCTTGTTGTAAAATGAATTGTTCAACTTTTAGCGCATCCTGCTTGAGGCTCGCCCAACTCAGTGCGGTATCACGCCTAGGATCAACCAAAAAAACACCAGTCGGTTTTTCTCGTGCATTCCTGTCTATGACATCTCGTATTGATAGACCGCGCATTGAATCCTTCAAATCGGACATTTGTTAAGCTTCAACCGCTTGCCAATAGTCACCAAATATATCGTCAAGGCTTGGTTCAACAGGTGGAATTTCACGCACAACTTTAGTCGTATTGAAAAAATGCTTATAGTTCAAATTGTCGTCAATTGAATTGCCACCCCACGAGCCACAACCCATTGATAAGGAAAACGGCATGCCATTGTTGAAGGCGCCACCGGTTGCAAAGCAATGTGCTTGGTTCACAATAACGCGACAAGTTGGTAGTTCTTGACCAATTTCTACAGCACGCTGGTCTTCACCAGTGTGTATGCCCACAGAATGACCAGCACCCAAATAAGAAACAATTTCTGTCACCGTATTTTTAGCATCTCCATAGTCAGACGCACGGTAGATGGTCAACACAAGTGCAAGTTTTTCCCCTGACTCAGGGTAATCTCGACCAATACCAGCACCTTCAATCATTAAGAACTTGGCAGTTTCGGCTTCATCAACCTGAATACCGGAGACGCTGATCACTTGGTCAATGTCGCGAGCAATTATGTGCCGATTTAGCTTACCGTTTTGGAACAGTTCAGACTTTAACTTTGAGGCCTGTTTTGCGTCCAACATGCGCCCGCCACACGCATGGAGCTCAATCATGAACGCATCATAAATCGCATCAACCACGACCAAGGCATTTTCGGATGAACAAGAAGTTGCATTATCAAATGTTTTCGATGCGGTAATTTTTACAGCAGCAGCTTTTAAGTCAGCGGTTTCATCAATTATGACTGCAACATTACCCGCACCCACGCCCACAGCAGGTGTTCCAGCGGAATATGCTCTGCGTACGTTGTCTTGACTGCCTGTCACAACCAACAAGTCCGTCTTTTCCATTAACCGCTGTATTTTGACTTTAGATGATGGAGCTGGCACCATCATCACCAAATCTCGATCCAGCCCTAATTTATCAAATTCCGCATGAATATAGCCAAGCAATCTCTCGCAAACTTGGACACCCGCAGGGCTAGGCGAAAGAATGATAGCGTTACCACACTTGAGTGCATTCACAACATTGTTCGTTGGCGTCGCAACGGGATTTGTAGATGGCACTACGGCGCCAATAACACCCATGGGACGCGCAATCTCAGTTATGCCGCTCTTGGTATCATCAGAAATAATACCCTGTGTTTTCGCGTGTTTTATATCACGCAACAAACCCAGTGTTTTGCGATGATTTTTGGTGATTTTGTCTTTTACATTTCCAAGGCCTGTCATTTCAACCGCCATCGTGGCAAGTTCGTTGTTACGGGCTGGCTCCATTAGCGCCCAGGCCGCTGCTAAAGCTGCCTTATCGTATCTGTCTTGGTTCGCCCCTTGTTCAAACTTTGCTTGCGCAACTCTTGCTCGTGCGATCAAAGCGTCAATAAGTGCATTTTCATCATCGGCAGATATGGGGTTGGGTTGGGCAGACATAAGGAAGTTTAACTTTCTGTGTTTGGTAGCATTTTATTGATAAGGCCTTCACATTAATATAAGTGAAGGCCCAATATTCTTTTGTTTCTTAGAACTTAAAGCCCTTCTAGAAGCTCAGTCAAAGTAGCCTTACGCTCAGCAAACATGGCTTGAACCTCTGCGCGGTTCATTACATGCATTGGTGAACCACCTGCTTTCATTTTACCCTTAACACGTTTGTGGCCAAACATGGCTGGAACTTGAGCAGCGAGCTTTTCGATGACAGCTTCGGGCGTTCCTTTTGGCACCATCAAACCACGGAAGTTCACAGAAGAGTTGTCAACATCGTAACCTGATTCCATAAGCGTCGGAACGTCATCCATGAACGAGTTGCGCTCTAAATCTGCAACAGCCAGAATTTTCACATTGCCAGAAGAACGCGCACGGAAGGCGTCAGACAGGTTGTTTATGCCACCCATAACTTCACCTGTAATTACTGCCTTCATTGCAGCAGCTCCACCGCCCTTCGTTGGCAGATAGGCAAACTTTGCTTCTGTCGCTTTTTCAAGTTGAAGTGCTGCGATGTGGTGCCCAACAAACAATCCAGCACCTGAAAGTGTCACACGGCCCGGGTTTTCTTTCGCAAAGTCAACCATTTCACCAATAGTGTTAAATTGTGAATCTGCAGGAACAACGATTACCGCAGGGTCGGCACCCCAGTTTGCAATCGGCTCAAACGAGTCTGCGTCATATTTAACGCCGCCTTTAATGCCTTGGGCAATAAAGTGTGGAACGTTGTAAGCTGACATTGTGTAGCCGTCATTGTCCGCTTTCGTTGCAAACCAGTTCCAACCAACCCGACCACCAGCACCAGGCTTGTTGATGATGTAGATTGGCTGACCAAGAACGTCTTCATTACCAGCAACCATGGTTACAATACGTGCCTGGAAGTCAGTTGCACCACCAGCACCATAAGACACGGCAACGCCAATTGGACGCTCTGGATAATCATCAGCCGTTGCAATTGATGTTGCACTTAGCGCAACCGCAGCGACTGATATGGCCAAACCTTTAATAAACTTATTCATATTTTCCTCCGATTTATTATGAACTGAGCCAGATTGTTCTGACTCAGAGGTGAAGTTCGTTTTTCTAAAATTTCAAATCCCTAAAAAAACATAACTCCGTATGGCGTCCGCACCGTCAAAAACATCGCGAACAAAAAGTAAATCACTGCCATACAAACAAACGAAACAAGCAGTCTTTTTGCCCAGTGAAAGGGCGAACTTAAAGGTGCAGGATCATAAAGCGTGTATAAGACAACAATCACAAAAAAAGAGCTGACATAAAAACCAATGTATTCAGCTGCGAAAAGCATAAACACCAACGTGATAAATACGCCGGGCAAAAAGTTAATGGTCGATTTGAAATCAAAGCCCTCACCAACTTTAGCTAGGCCAAGCAAGGCACGAGCCAAATTCCACGTCGCCAACACTATGAATGCAACAGATATCAAACGTGGGAATAAATAAGATGATGCAGGTTCTTGCGTGTAACTCAACCAAGCAACTATTGCGGCAACCAAAAAAACGCATGTTGCCGGAATTGTGTGTTGGAGGCGATAAGCGGTACTTTGATTAGCCATTTTTGCTGTCCTTCTTATTTGGAGTTTCTGATTTGCCCAACACGTTCATCCAGAAACTGTAAGCAACCGACGCTATAATCAATCCAACCAGTAATTTGCTCAACATGCCATGGAAGAATATGCCAACAGGTATTCCTTGTGCCGTTCCATTGCCAAACGCAAAAGTGTAGTTTTCAGCTGCAATTGGGCCCAAAATCAACCCCAACACCAAAGGAGCAGCTGAAAAACCAAACTTTTCCAAGAAATACATCGCAAGACCAAGTACGAGCATGACATATACATCACCCATACTGTTTCCTATGCTGTATGCGCCGAACAACGCCAGCACCAGAACGATTGGAGCCATAGCGGCCTTTGGAGCGCGCGCAATCTTCGCCACATAAACAGCAGTAAAAATGCCGAAAACAACCATTAAAATCTGACCGATCAACATGGAATTAACAAACGTCCAGATGACTTCAGGGTTTTTCGTAAAAATATCCCCACCCGGGAAAATTTCGTGAATTGTTAATCCACCAATTAAGACAGCAGCGGTTGGACTGCCCGGAATTCCAAGCGTCAACATCGGCACAAGTGAAGGGCCAACCATCGCGTTATTGGCTGACTCAGCAGCAATCAAACCTTCCGCATGACCCGTGCCAAACTTTGCCTTATCTTTTGAAAACTTTTGCGCTTGATCGTAAGCCAATAAGCCAGCCACCTGACCACCTACCCCAGGAATAACACCAATAACTGAACCAATTACGGTACCAATCGTCAACATTTTCTTGGAGCGTTTAATTTCCTGAACTGACTCTTTCAACGAATGAGCTTTGGCTTTGACCACATCAATAACTGCGTTGTTTCTGCCACTAGCGAACATGTCGATGACTTGTGGAATAGCAAACAAACCAATCAAAGCTGGAACAACATTAACACCACCTTCTAATGAATCATGGAAAATGAAACGCGCGGTTCCAAGTTGATCATCATAACCGATTGTAGAAATCCAAAGACCAATACAGCCAGACAACAATCCCTTGACGAATGATTTTGTATCCAAGGACCCGATAACGGTTACGCCCAAAATCGCCAACCAGAACAAATGTTGCGCATCAAACTCTCGTGCAGCTTTCGCCAACAGCGGAGTCAAGAAAATCAAAAGGAAAATGCCGATCACGCCACCAACACCAGACGACAGGAAAGACAAATGAAGTGCACGTGTCCCCTCGCCGTTCTTCGCCATAGCATTGCCATCAAGTGCGGTGGCTATGTTTGCAGGCGCACCCGGTATCTTAAGCAAAATAGCACTTACCGCTCCTCCCGCAACGGTCGAGGTATAGGCTGCCCCTAACAATATCAGACCGTGCGTGGCTCCCATACCCAGAGTAAATGGAATTAACAAAGCCACCGTTAACGTTGGTGACAAACCCGGCATCGCCCCGAACACAAGACCAAACAGTGTTCCAAAAACCAATACCCCAAAAGCATAAGGCTCAAACACACCGCCGAAAAAGGCTAAAAATTCCATTTCAAACTCATCCTCAACACCCCCTTTTTCGACCTCAAGACTCGAAAAAACGAGCAGTTAAAGGGCAAAAACAAAGGGTATGAACCCCTTTTTTGGGAGTTAAAACGCTATAATTCTTGACGCTATGCCATGTAAAACCCAATGTAAACCTTTACATTTGATAGCTTGAGCAAAGAATATGCGAGTCAAAAAGAGCCGAAAAGGTGCCCCAGGCATTGTTGAGGTGGCTGAACGAGCGGGTGTTTCAATAGCCACGGTTTCACGCGCACTTAGCAAACCAGATGTCGTTCGTGAGGCAACGCGCTTAAAAATCGAAATTGCCGCGAGTGAATTAGGATACATACCAAATTCCATGGCAAGCGGTTTGCACCAAAAATTCTCTGGCACCGTTGGATTAATCGTTCCAACAATTGACAATGCAATCTTTGCTGAAATGATCAACGCTTTTACCGACCAGTTAAGAAAACATGATCGAAACCTGCTGATCGCCACCCACAACTATGATTTATCACACGAAACATCAATTATACGCTCTTTGTTGGAACGTCGCATCGACGGAATTGTGCTTGTGGGCCTAGATCACGAGCAAACACCAATGAACATGCTCGCGGGCAGAAATATTCCTGTTGTACAAATTTGGAACTACAAGGCTGACAGCCAACTCCCCTGTATTGGCGCGGACAATTTTGGCGCTGGTGCTTGCATCGCGACACATTTAATCGAGCTGGGGCACACGGACATTGGTTTTGTCTTTCCTGACTTAGCTTCAAATGATCGTGCACGCGACAGGCTTAACGGTGCCAAGTATGCATTACAAAAATCAGGCATAAAACCCAAGGAAAACCATTTTTACACATGCCCTTACAACATTGGGGCTGCAAAAGAGTTGGCAAAGACCGCGTTCTTACAAGATTTGCCAACAGCAATCATTTGTGGAAATGATGTCATTGCCCAAGGCATCATGCTTGGTTTTCAAGCCTTAGGTATTAAGGTACCGAAAGATGTTTCAATCGCAGGAATTGGTGACTTTAGTGTTGCAGCATATTTGGAGCCAAGCCTTACAACCGCACGGCTACCCGCCAAACGAATTGGCAGGTTAGCGGCTGACCAGATCGTTCACATGTGTGACACAGGTAATGTTCCTGACCCGAAAAACCAAGTTGTTGAATTTACCTTTCTAAAACGTGAATCTACTGCTGAGCCTCACTAACAACTTAGAACGGAAAATTGATTGTCACTTCACCACCGTGAGCTTTATAGTCTGACACCCCAATTCCGTCATGGAAACCGTTGACGTCAATCGTTACATCTTTCCCTGCCTTAAATTTAAACCCAAGGTCTAAGCGTGCACGAA
>JBMYWL010000077.1:0-7594 GCA_049607365.1 Alphaproteobacteria bacterium
TAAACACCTGAAACTCGTTTGCGCCTAAGTCCTTTGCGGCCTCTTCCATTTCGCGGTTGAAATTGTTCAAGCGCGCGCGAATAACCATGGCTGCAAATGGGAATGAAAAAGTTATGTGACCAATGATTATATTTGTCAGGTTAAACGGCCATGGGGCTTCTCCGTCACCCATAGTTCCTGTCAAATTAAAGAACATGACCAAGGACACACCCATACAAATCTCTGGAATAACGATTGGCAGTGAAACCAAGCCTTCAAACACAGGTTTAAAGGAAAAGCGAAAGCGCCAAAGTAGAACTGCCGTTATTGCCCCCAGAAACACCGATATGATGGTCGAGATGAACGCAATTGTAAGGGAGTTACCAAAAGCCAGCATAAGGTCTTCATTGCCAAACGCTTTGGCGTAATACTTGGTTGTAAAACCTTTCCAAATGACGTTACCACCGCGCCGGGAGTTGTTGAACGAAAAGACGATCAAAACAATAATCGGCGCGTATAAAAACAAGGATGCGAGTAAAAACGTGGAACGCATTGACCACTTTGCGCTGTAGTCAAACGGGGCTTTAGTCTGTTTTTTGCGGGGCTTTGTTTGATTTCGGGAAAAGGTCATGCTTTTTTCTCCCGCTTTTTGGCCGCCGAAAGCTCCAACAGGGACTTCGCAGCCAAAATGATGAACGTCAAGTAAAGCAGGAACAATGACAAAGCGGAACCAAAGGGCCAGTCATTGGCTTTTTTGAATTGCCGCTCGATGACATTTGCCAGCATGTCCACCTGTCCACGTCCCAACAAATCAGGTGTCAGAAACTGACCAAGGGCAGGGATGAACGTAATAATCGCGGCGGCAATAATCCCCGACATTGACAAGGGCACAAGCACCCTGAAGAACGTGCCAATTTGCCCGTGCCCCAAGTCTAAACTGGCTTCCAAGTAGGACTTGTCCAATCGTTCAAGGGCAGAGTATATGGGCAACACAGCAAAAGGCAGGAAAATGTAAACCATGCCGTACACCACGCCAAGCTGTGACCCTAAGAACTTAACTGGCACAAAGCGATCCCCCAGCAAGGCATATTGCTCCAACCCGACCAAGTTCAATAAGGCGTTACATTTCTCCCAAATCCAGCGAAATACATCGTTCAAACGTCCACGTGCGCCCAAAATGTTCAACAATGCGTAGGTGCGGATCAACAGGTTCGTCCAGAAGGGTAAAATGATTACCAGTAACAGCCACGGTTTCCATTTGCTTGGTGCAGTCGCAATAACCAATGCGACTGGGAAACCGACTATTAGGCATATGATGGTGGTAATGCCCGCAATCCATAAGGAACGCCAAAACAGCGTCATGATGGCGGGGTCAAAAATACGTTGGTAGTTGGATAAGGTCCAAGTAATGGCAATGTCTACGCGTGTAACGTTTTCACCGAAACTGTAAAACCATATAATCAGCAGGGGAACGAGAAAAAACAGCAGTAACCAACCACCACTTATGGAGGTCAGGACAGAAAATACACCCAGACTTTTTCGCCAAGATTCCATCGGTCTCTCACTGATTGTTCAACAAAAAACATTGGCCCCGTAACAATGGGGCCAATGATTTGTTAGATTGCTAAGGTCCGCAATAAATGCGGAGATGGCGAGCGTTCTAATTAGCCAGCTGCTTTAATGCGTGTCCAAGCTGCGTCGATCATTGCTGCTTCTTCGGTTGTTGTCGCTGTCGCAGACTCACAACGTGCAAGCGTTTCCGCTGATGGGAAAATAACAGGATTTGCCAAGTAGTCCGGATCAACAATCTTCTTAGATGCAGCATTTGGCGTTGCGTACTCAACATACTCAGCCAAGTCACGACCAACTTCAGCGTCAAGAATGTAGTTAATCATTGCATGTGCGTTTTCAATGTTCTTGGCACCCTTTGGAATACACATGGTATCCTGCCAGATAAGGCCACCTTCCTTTGGAACCACATATGAAATGTCATCATCTTCAGCAGCGATTTGCTGAATGTCACCGTTCCATTCCATTGCCAAGTCAACTTCACCAGCAAGCAACAGGTCCTGTCCGTTGTCAGCCGCAAACGCTGCAATGTTCTTCTTTTGCGCAAGAATTGTTGCTTCAGCTTCAGCGATGTTCTCAGCAGTCCAATCATTGATTGAGTGGCCGTTCATTTTCATCGCCATTTGCAATGTGGTTGTTGGCTCGCTCATTAGTGCGATACGGCCTGCGTATTCGTCAGAAGCGTAAAGATCCGCCCAGCTGTCAGGAACCTTGCTAACTGCTGATTTACGATAACCAATACCAACCGTACCCCACATGTAAGGCAAGGAGAACTTACGGCCAGGGTCAAAGGCAGCGTCCATGAACACTTCTTCAAGGTTTGCAATGTTTGGAATTTTCGAGTGATCCAACGGAAGCAACATGTCTTCCTCGATCATTGTCTCAACAAAATCATTGGTTGGCACGATGATGTCATAACCGGGGTTGCCACCACGCATCTTCGCAAAAAGCTCTGCGTTGTCAGCAAACAGGTCGTACTGAACTTTTACACCAGTTTCTTTTTCGAAATCTTCAATTGTGGTTTCACCAATGTAAGTGTCCCAGTTGTAGAAGTTAAGCTTTCCACCTTCAGCGAACACGCCTTTGGGAATTGTCAAAGATACACCAACGGCAGCAGTAGCGCTACGAACAACTTTGATTGCAGCAACCTTGTTACGACGACTTAGAATACGTTGAGCTAGATTTTTCATTACTTATTTCTCCCTAATAAACTTTATACAGAGTTTATACGCATTGAATTTTGTTGAAAACCAGAAACGTCTCTTTGAGCCACATAAATGTGGTTTAGCGACGCATATTCCGCCGTTTAATTAGAAGTAAACCCGCAACCACCACAACCGCCATACCGATCCAAGTCAGAAATGCAGGAACATCACCAAAAACCCAATAGCCCAAAATGACGGCTCCTATCATTTCGAAATAGACAAGCGGAGCCAACAATCCAGCAGATGTCATACGCGCGGCAATGATAGTTAAGACTTGAGCAGTGGCAGACCCAGCCCCCATTAGCAGCAACAAAGCAAGATCTTCAGACCTTATGTTTGCTAAGTCTGATAGCACAAACGGTAACAATACAAGCAGACCAAACCAAGTTTGAAAGGCGATTGCGAAATAGGGCGGTACGTCTGTTTTGGCCCAACGGTTGGCCACTAAGAAACCACCAAAGCACGCGCCAGCCAACAGCGCGTACACAAAGCCCACATCCATTGAAACGCCAGGACGCACAATCAGAAGAGTGCCACAAAAACCCAGAACAACCGCAAAAATTTTCCGGTTGGACAAACTTTCCTTCAAAACCACTACTGCCAATAAAGATGCGATAATCGGCGCAATCGCATATGCTCCAACAGTATCAGCAAGCGGAATTCGTGCCAAAGCAGCAACGAAGAATACAGTTGCACCCAACACCAACAACCCGCGTAAGCTCTGTTCGGCAATCATTGGTTTGCTGACGGGCATGCCCTTAAGAATGGTGCGCAGCGCAAACGGCAACAAAAATATCGCGCCAATCGAAAAGCGAAACCAACTTAGCCCCAGCGTCGAATAGTGACTGCTCAAATGCTTCGCGACTGCATCCCCCACAGGGAAGACAAGCATGCCCAAAATCATCAAAGATGCACCCAAGACTGGTCTATTGACCCGCAATTCATGTTTCTTCGGATTGGCGCCAACATTTTCATTCGTCATATATTTTAATCCAAAACAATAGTTGTTACAAATCTCACTTCAAAGTGCTTGTGGAACTTGCCAAATTTGTCAAAGTGGTAACCTAACATTACATTAGGATCGTCAAGACTATGTCACACAAAAACCAACACATTGCATTGCTAATTATTGACGTACAAGTCGGCTTTACAATCCGCGACCAGTCTGGCGACGCACGCTCCATGCCAAATGCTGAGGAACACATTGCCAAGCTGTTGAATTTTTTCAGAACAAACAATCTGCCAATATGCCACGTAAACCACCTATCAACGGAAGAAGGCTCCGTGTTTACACCCAACACCCCGGGAGCAGCGGTTCAACCGTTCGCAGCCGCGCTTGACAGTGAAAAGATATACGTAAAAAACGTGAATTCAGCGTTTATTGGTACGAATTTACATGAGGATCTGCAGGCGGCGAAAATTGACACCCTTGTGATATGTGGCGCGACTGCAAACCATTGTGTTGAGACAAGCACGCGGATGGCCGGCAACTTGGGTTACAAAGTTTTTTATGTTTCAGATGCTGTTTGGGCATATGGAGCCACCGGACCTGACGGTAACTATCACACAGCTGAGCAAGTTCACTCCATGACTTTGGCGAACATGCAAGACGAATTCGCAGAAGTCGCGTTAACCCAAGACGTAATAGAAGAACTCTCCTAACCAGAATTAGAAGTCGAAAAGCCTAACTTATAGTGGTAACCATTGGCAGATTTTATTGACTGGTTAGGTATATTCAAATGATTGTTGGAATTGATTTAGGTACATCCAACTCCTTAATCTCTGTTTTTGAAGACGGGTCTCCGAAGTTGATCCCCAATGTCTTTGGTAAGTTCATGACACCTTCGGTCGTTGGCTTTGATGACACGGGAGAGGTTTTGGTTGGAACACCTGCCAAAGATCGTTTGGTTTCGCATCCGGATTTAACGGCGAGCCAATTCAAGCGCTCAATGGGAACAGACAAAAAGTTTGAACTTGGCACAACCAGAAAGATGCGGAAGCTATTTGGCGCTGAAGAACTTTCGGCACTCGTGTTGCGTGACCTGAAAGCAAGTGCTGAAACCTATCTAAAAGCTGATGTCACTGAAGCCGTCATATCCGTTCCAGCTTATTTCAACGAGCACCAACGCCAGGCAACGATGCAAGCGGGGGCATTGGCGGGGTTAAAAGTTCGCGCCCTTATAAACGAACCGACAGCCGCAGCTCTGGCTTATGGCTTGGTTGATATAGACGGCGCCATAAAAGAAGACGATAGCAGTTTTCTTGTGTTTGACTTAGGCGGTGGCACCTTTGATGTGTCCGTGCTGGAAATGTTCGAAGGCGTCCTGGAAGTGCGTGCATCAACAGGTGATGCATTCTTGGGCGGAGAAGATTTCACCCAAGCTTTAGCCACTTATCTGATTGAAAAAACAGGGTTAAATGCTGAAAATCTGAGCGCCAAAGACAAAGGCACATTGTTTGCGACAGCCGAACGTATTAAACACCAACTTGGCTTGGCGCACGAGTTCAACTCAAAGGTTGTTTTGGGCGATGACGAACATGAAATTAGCCTGACCCGCAAGAACTTTGATGAAATCGTTACACCACTAGTTCAAAAGTTAAGGCGGCCCCTTCAACGCGCGGTTGCTGATGCCGGTATTAAACTTGACGAGCTTGACCGCATTCTTCTTGTGGGTGGCGCAACTCGCATGCAAATCGTCAAAGACATGGTCGCGCGTTTGTTTGGTCGTTTCCCTGAATTTGGCATAAATCCAGATGAAGTTGTCGCTCTAGGCGCCTCTGTGCAAGCGGCCTTAATTGGCAAAGATGCTGCTTTAGCGGATGTGGTAATGACGGACGTTGCTCCCTTTACATTGGGCATCCAGACATCAAACCAAGTTAGTAGCTCTGGCGGTCGTCCAGTTTATGATCATGACTCGTTTTCACCAATCATCGAGCGGAACACAGTCGTTCCGGTAAGCCGAGAGCAAAATTACGGAACGCTTGCCGACAACCAGACCGTGCTAGAGATTAACGTTTATCAGGGCGAGGCATCGCACTGTAAAAACAATATTTTGTTGGGCAAGGTATCCGCGAACATTCCAAAAGGGAAGGCGGGGCAGGAGTCAGTTGATGTACGCTTTACCTACGACCCGAGTGGATTATTGGAAGTTGACGTCACAGCAGTAAGCACCAAACGCAAATATTCCCTTATCATTGAAGGGCGTAACGCAAAGCTGGATCCGTCAGAAATCGCTGCCAAACTTAAAGCCTTGGAAGCCCTAAAGGTGCATCCTAAAGATTTGCAGCAAAACAAAGCCCTGACTGCCAGGATTGAGCGCATGTACGAAATGACGCTTGGTGAAAACCGCCAATATATCGGCAGCTTAAGCAGTCGTTTTCAAATGGTAATCGACCGTCAAGACAAGTACGAAATCGCTGAGACAACGAAAGAGATAAGCGGTATTCTTGACGAACTTGAAAGCGGATTTGAGCTTTAGAACGTATGGCAAACCCCAATTATTACGAAGATAAAAACTGGCCGTGGACAGGGTTAGATCTTGAAGGCGAAACCCGTGATTTAAAAACGGTAAAGCGCGCTTATGCAAAAAAGCTGAAGGTCACACGCCCAGATGACGACCCCGAGGGTTTTCGTAAATTGCGCCAAGCTTTTGACGATGCCAAGCAGCACATTCAATGGGCACAGTATGATGACGATTATGATGACAGCCCTGAAGAAGATAGCCCCAAAGAGAACCCCAAAGAAAACAGTCTTGAACAAGTTGTTTCCAAAGAACAATCCACGATAACTGAGCTCGACGACGGCAATGAGCCACAGTCACCAGAAATCAGTTTTGCAGAGCCTGAGCTGTTCAAAACTCCATTGGATGAAGATCCATCAACCCACACTGAACAAACCAATGTCCCGAAAAATGAGTGGGATCAAGTTTGGGAAGCCTTGGAGAAAACGGCCAACCTGTTCAACATTCCGGTAAACGAATGGGAAGAAGAAGAGCCTAAAAAGAAGCCTTGGGGAAGTGATAAACCCAACTTTGACTTGGAAGTATGGGCAGAAATTTTGGATGACCCCGACCTGTCACGCCTAGACTACTGGCAGTCCATATCAAATGATCTCAGATGGCAATTCCTGAGGTTTTTGGGTTGGAATTACGAGAAGCCGCACAATCACCCTTATAAAGACGTACCAACCGAATTTGCAGCATTCTTGGCTGAACGGTTTGACTGGGCGTATGAGGACAATCCACATCATGTTGCAACCGCACAGCAAAGTAAGTTCTTAAGAAGGGCGTTTCGCAACGCTGGCGTTCGCATGCCGGAACCGGAAACAATCGCCTCGTCTCAGTTTCAAAGCCAAAAGACCAGTGCATTCGCATCTGATTCCCCCGCTAGACCACCGTTTTTCCTGCGTTGGTGGTTCATTTTAATTTCCGGCGGCTTGTTCTTTTTTGCCCGCTCGATCTTTTCATAGGGGTAAAACATGATAATCGTATACGTTGTTTTATTCTATTTCATCTGCAAGTTCTTGTTTTGGCTCGCCTTGGAAGGGGTCAAAGATATATCCCGCTACCGGAATGATCCACGGCCCGTTCCTAAACTTCAGTGGTACCTTTCTGCGGGCGCATTTTTGATTTTTCCGGCCTATACTCTACTTGTTCCAGAAACAAATTACTTCAGTCCCGAAACCGGCAATCCGTCAAAAATGCAGATAGTTAAAAAGCTGGAGTCTTCCTTACAAAGTGATCAACAGCCTATTGCACTGAGAGAATTTTCGGAAACACTTGGTTTTGAACCCAAACCAATATTAAGAACAAAAAATTCCGCCTATATTAGCGGGTTGTTGA
>JBMYWL010000078.1:0-7546 GCA_049607365.1 Alphaproteobacteria bacterium
AAACGCTTTTTAAGCAAGCTTACCGGAACTTTGCCTTTACGAAAACCAGGTAGAGACGCAGTTGATGCAACCTCTTTAAGTTTGGTTGCGCATTGCGCGTCAATCTCAGCTGCAGGAACAATAATATTGAAGCCGCGCTTGAGGCCTTCGTTGGAAGTCTCAGTAACTTGCATGGTATCCGCCTAAAAATATTTGAGAGTGGACTTTAAAATCTAATTCAGTGGGCTGTAACCGGGTTTTGAAACCCGCGATTAAAGTCTAAATCGAACCAAGTTTCAAAGCCCTGAAACTTCAAGCTTTGGTGCGGGTGAAGGGACTCGAACCCCCACACCGTAAGATACCAGAACCTAAATCTGGCGCGTCTACCAATTCCGCCACACCCGCAAAGCTTGACTTGAGCGGTTCTAAATGAGCTGGCCCCTTCGTTCAACAGACAATTTCAGCTTTTGCCGCATTGCAGGTCCCCGCAAAATTAGTAGCAACCCGCAAAACAGCCAGAAAGCTGCTAATCAGGCCCTTATTGTATAATTCTGGCCTTACAAAACAAAGTTGGGTGTGAAAGTTTAACCGCATTACAAATTTGCCAAGCAATCGACTTAGACGGAAATGGCCCTACCATAAGACGATACGCCTTTTGTTTACCAATTCTGGCTGGCTCGATTCCGGCTTGAACTTGTGAAAAAATGTCCGGCTGAAGTGGTGCAACTTGCTGCCACAGCTTTTCAAGCTCTGGAATGCTACGCTCTGTTCCAAGCCACGCGGCATAAAGTAACCCCTGACTCTGTCCAGGTTCAATTTTAACTGGTGGTGAGACCGGCGCCATATTTGCTTGTTGCGGCAAGCCCTGTGGTTCCGGTGAGCCCTGTGTTTGTGGCAGGCCCTGTGTTTGTGGCAATCCCTGTGGTTGTGGCTGTAAGGGGTCACCTTGTGGCTGCGCCAATGGACTTAAGGCCTGACTGATGTCCTGATCAACATTTTGATCAAAAATGGAAACGGGTTGTTGCCCAGCTGACGGCGTTCCGGTCAAAGGCCCTTCTGTGGCAGTGTCCGGTGCCAACAGTGGATCTTGCTCAAGCGGTAAAGGTTCAGGTAAAGGATCCGGTAAAGGCTCTGGTAAAGGCTCTGGCTGCGGTGGTGCTTGTAAAATGGCCAACTTACCATAAGTTTCAGCAGCGTCTGAATCTTCCAACGCCAAAGGCAGGATAGGCCGCAGGGTTTCATCTGGTGTTTCTGGAATGGCCACACCCTTATTAGAAATCGTATCGATAAGTGGTGGTGCATCTGCATTTCCAGACAAGGCCGCTTGGTTAAACCAGAACACAGCCTCAACATCTGACTTCTCAACGCCTAAACCCAAGCGATGAAACTGACCATAGGCAAACTGTGCTTCCGGCAACCCCTGCTCCGCCGCTGCGTATATTAATCCAACGGCTTCCTGCAAATTTTGTGGCACACCATTTCCAGCGTAATAAGCCAACCCTAAATTAAACTGTGCCATGTCGTGACCAGATTGTGCTGCAGACTGCCAAAGCGTTGCTGCCGCACCTGCATCCTTTGGCACACCCCGACCTTCGGCAAATATTAAACCCAAGTTTGTTTGGGCTTCTTTCAAACCTTGGTCTGCGGCTTTCCGGTACCAAATGACGGACTGGGCAATGTCAGCTTGAAAAGTATTTCCACCATTTTCATACAGCAGAGCCAAACCATATTGCGCATCTGGATCACCCGAATTTGCCGCAGGTTGCCAGACTTTGAATGCATCGTCCGGTTTACCCTGTTGAAGCATCAACAAGCCGTCCATAAACACACCCGACTGCGCATGAGCGCCTGTCGTTCCCAACGCGAAATACGCGCACACAAGAAAGGCAAAATACGTGAATTTGGTCAGCCTAAACAGTTTAGACGTCAGATTAGTAATAAGGTGCATGCGCAATACCGCGTAAATCTCTGCCTGGACGGGGTAAACCCAACTCAAAGGCAATGGTAAAAATTCAGATAAAATTGTATTTTGTTTATACGCCCCATTTGTGGAGCGAATTTGTCAGTTCTGTTCAGCTGTTGCAAACCACGTCACCGGGCTAATTCTGCTACAAAAGCCCAAGCATGCACCCTAAATGTGTGCAACACATCCTGTAAGTCGGGTCGAAGGGGCTAAATGATGGGCTTCAAACTTGCATTCATCTTCCGTTCAGTGAACATATGTAGAATAACATATCTTATCTTGCAGAGTTGGGACAAAATAGCTGTGTTCGGGTTTCTAACGACCTCATATAAAATGCTAAACCTTAAACGCTTTGGGCTAATCTCCTTGGTGTTGGCAGCTGTAATGGCAGGACTTGTATCCCCCACCTTATCGCAGAAGGCATACGCTGAAACTGACAAGATTGGTGGTTCTATTGTTCAGGTTGCATCAAACGTTTCGGTGCCAAACCAATCGTTGATTAACCGAGCTTTGGCCTCCAAAAGAATTTTTTCTCTCATAAAGATAATCAAGAAAGTTGAACGTGTTTACGGTGGCAAAGTTTTGAACGCCGGCTTGCTTTCAACCAACCCAAACCAAATCTCAACTTGGTACTATTACATTAAGCACCGCAGCTCATCTGGCCGCGTTACAACAAAATATTTTTCAGCACGCACAGGTAAGGAATTTAAGTGAGAATTCTTGTCGTTGAAGACCAGCAAGAGTTGGTAGAACAGGTTCAGTCGGCACTTCGCGCGCAAAATTTCGCGGTCGACATAGCCACAGATGGCGAAGACGGTCACTTCATGGGCGAAGAAGAACCCTATGATGCCGTTGTGCTGGACCTTGGCTTACCAACCATGAACGGTTCGGAAATTTTGAAATCTTGGCGCGCAAAAGGCCGCACCATGCCAGTACTTGTCTTAACAGCACGGTCTAGCTGGACGGACAAGGTCGACAGCTTTGACATTGGCGCTGACGACTACCTGACCAAGCCTTTCCAAATGGAAGAGCTTATTGCGCGTCTGAAAGCTTTGATCCGCCGTAGTGCGGGTTTTGCCTCATCTGTTCTGACGTGTGGCAACATTTCAGTTGATACCTCTAGCGGTGTCGTTCGACTGGAGGGCAAGCCTGTTGATTTGACCGCCTATGAGTATAAGCTTTTGTGCTACCTAATCCACAACCCGAACAAGGTTCTTTCCCGCACAACCTTGATCGAGCACATTTACGAGCAGGACTTTGACCCAGATTCAAACACGGTCGAAGTTTTCGTCGCACGTTTACGCAAAAAATTAAAAATGGATTACATAACCACAGTTCGTGGACTTGGTTACAGACTAGATGCACCTACGTCTTGATTTGCGTGTTTTTGTAAATGTCTAGGGTCCGCACTTACGCAAATTCAATTTCTGTACGCTTGCTGACAGGTGCGACCGTCTTGATCGCCATTGGGTTGATAATCGTCGGCCTAATTGTTGTTCGGCAAGTGCGGACATATTCTGAAACCATATTTGATCAGGATTTGGCTGAAAAAGCCTTGGCGCTGATAACAGCTGCTGATTTTGACGAAAATGGCGCCATTGTATTCAACGCCCCTTTTCGCGGGCAAAGGTTTCACCCTCCCTTTTCCGGTTGGTACTGGCAGATTTATCTGGACGGAAAAACGGTTTCAAAGTCACGCTCCCTGTGGGACCAAAGCCTTGCTCTAGACGAGACACTTTCAAACCCAGATGGAGACATACGTCAATTCACGGGGCCACGCGCGGAAGCACTTCGTGCCATACAGGTCACGTCCCAAGTTGACAGCGGCAATATGGTCGTACTGGTTGCCGGTAATGAACGCCAGATGCGCGGACTTCAACGCAACATCATAAAATTCCTGTTGATCATGACGCCTGTCGTCTTGCTTATCTTCTTGGTCATCACACTCCTACAAATACGTTATGGTTTACGCCCGCTTCATCAGGTCACCGAAGACCTACGTGCTTTGAGAGATGGTGACACACAAAACCTTGGTGAAACCGGCAAAGCTTATCCACGTGAAATTGAGCCCTTGGCAACAGAGATTAACTCTCTGCAAAACGCCAATCGTGAATTGGTCGAACGCGCCCGTCGCCAAGTTGGCAACTTGGCACACGCTATTAAAACGCCGCTTGCCGTCATGCGAAACGCCGCAGACACAGACCAATCTGATCTAGCACAAAAGGCCTTGGAACAAGCGCTTCAAATTCAGGATCAAATCGACCGTCACATGACCTTGGCCCGCAGTGCCGCCACCAGCCAACGTGCTGGAACTCTGATTGACGTCGGTGACATCGCTTTGTCATTACAAGCCGCACTGGAAAAAATTCACGCAGACAAAAACCCGCATATCGAACTGGATATTGATCCAGACAGTGGTTTGCGTGGTGACAAGGCTGATCTAATGGAGATGCTCGGCAACCTGATGGACAACGCTGCGAAGTGGTGTAAGTCACGCGTGCACCTGACCGTCAAACGTGACGGCAATCAAATTATAATTGCGGTTGAAGATGATGGTCCTGGCATTCCTGAAAACCGCCGCGCCGAAGCCCTTCAGCGTGGAAAACGGTTGGACGAACGCACCCCGGGTACAGGCCTGGGCCTATCAATTGTCAGCGATATGGCCGAGATCCACGGCGGTACGCTTAGACTTTGCGACAGCGAATTGGGCGGCCTTTGTGCGGAGTTGGTTTTTAAGGCCTAACACGTATCAAATTTAATCAATTGGTCTCGAACGGGTTCAATAATTGTATATTTATCCCAGTGAAGTCTTTTATGTTTCTTGTTACTAAAATCATATTGTGCTGTCGTGTAACACCAGCAATTTGAGCATCTGCATAGCTTATGGGTCTACCTGCGGTTTTTCGTTCAAACCGTAATTTTGCACAGTGTGCCGCTGCGACCAAACCAAAGTCCAAAACACATATAGAGCCTAATAATATCGAAAACGACTTTGACAATTGAGTTTGTCTCTTACTTTTTGGCATGGCCAGCAGGCCATAAGTTATTTCTTCTATCGTCACAGAGGTTAGGCAAATTTGGTCCATGTCGATAGATTGAAACCACTTTTTAACGTTTTCATCCACTTTCACCTTCATTAATTCGGACAAAACGTTTGTGTCTACAATGTAACCCATTAGAAATTCGGTATTTTTCGAGCTGCCTCGCGGGAAGGCAAATATGAAGAAATCTCGACATCATCTGAACCCTCATGTTGATCATCGCTGAACAATCGCGAAAAAATTGTCGCTGCAGATGATTTATTGTTGTTTCGTTCGTCTGAATTCAGTGAAGTCTGTATCATCTGTCGAACTTCGGCTTCCATTGAATGACCATTCAAGGCGGCACGAACTCTTAGTTTTTCTTTTATAGACCCATCGAGATTTCTAACTGTTATACTACCCAAAATTCACACTTCTTTTTGCCAACGATTCTTACAATGCTATCATTGATCTCAAAAGAGTCAAATTTACCACCTTTTCAAAATAAAGTGAACTTATGTCGTCATCCCAAAAAACCGACGAAAAGCCAGAACAACATCACGCACATGCGGTCTTCATAGAAGGAAGCTTGATGCGCCACGTCATCACCATGTCTTTCACGGCAAGCATTGGGTTGATGGCCATTTTTGCGGTTGATCTTGTGGATATGATTTTCATTTCCATGCTGGGCAACGTCGCACTAGCAGCTGCCATTGGCTATGCTGGAACGGTTTTGTTTTTCACAAGTTCTATCAACATTGGTTTGTCGATTGCCGCGGGCGCACTGGTGTCGCAAGCCATTGGGCGTGATGAAGAAGCGGAAGCCAGACACTTTGCCACAAGCGTCGCGACGTACGCCGTCATAATCGGCTTAATCGTTCCAACGCTGGTGTTTTTGAATTTGGAACACATGCTGAAATTTCTGGGTGCCTCTGGCGAAGCCCTGACCCTTGCAACGTCTTACCTGACCATCTTGTTGCCGAGCATGTTCTTGCTAGGCATTGCCATGACCGCAATGGCTGTTTTACGAGCGCATGGTGACGCAAAACGGTCCATGTACGCGACACTTATCGGCGGCATCGTTAACGCTGTATTTGACCCCATTTTTATTTTCGCGCTCGATCTAGGGCTTGAAGGCGCCGCCATGGCGTCGGTTCTGGCGCGGGTTGTCATGCTCGCCGTCGCATTGATGGCGGCGCTTAAACACCATAACGGGTTTTCCAAACCTCATTTGGGTCGGACATTAAAAGACACAAGAACGGTGATGAACCTCGCGGCACCTGCTGTGCTTGCCAATGTCGCAACACCAGTAGGGTCAGCTTTCATCGTCAGGGAAATGGCCAAATATGGCGCAGATGCCGTAGCTGGCATGGCCATCATCGGTCGTGTGACACCTGTCGCCTTTTCCGTCTTGTTTGCCTTGTCTGGTGCAATCGGCCCCATACTGGGTCAGAACTTCGGTGCTGGACTTGGTGAGCGTGTTCGTGACGGGTTTATTGCGGGCTTAAAGTTCATTGTTGTCTATGTTCTCATCGTTTCGCTTCTCTTGTTCTTATGTCGCAACCTGATAATCGATTTGTTTGATGTAACTGGCGTTGCCCAATCGCTTGTTTTACTGTTCTGTGGACCGCTGGCATTGATGTTCATTTTCAACGGCTTCATTTTTGTTGGAAACGCAGCTTTTAACAATCTTGGACACCCCGCTTATTCCGCCTACATCAACTGGGGTAAAAACACCCTTGGAACTTGGCCATTCGTGTTGGCTGGTGGCGCTTTAATGGGCGCGCAAGGTGTTTTGATCGGTCAGGCAGTGGGCACTTTCGCGTTCGGCATTATGGCTTATGTTTTAGCCCGTAAAATTATCGGGAAACCAAAACACAAGGATCAGGCAACATCGCGGTTCCATGGTTTCGAAATTCATCGTAGACTTCACGCCATCTATTCGTCCCGACATCACTAACCCGCCAACATCAGTATCAGGATCAACCAATGACCGATTTTTTGCTTCTCGCTTTCATCTTTCTGGCTGCTGGTGTCGTGGCCGTGCCAATCGCCACTCGATTGGGTTTAGGCTCGGTCTTGGGTTACCTGATTGCTGGCATATTGATTTCACCTGCTTTAGCCTTGTTGCATGTGGACGTTGTGTCAATTCAACACTTTGCCGAATTCGGTGTGGTGATGATGCTGTTTTTGGTCGGCTTGGAACTTGAACCAAAACTTCTGTGGTCCATGCGCGGTCGATTGCTGGGTTTGGGCGGTGGTCAAGTTGGCTTAACCACCCTTCTGGTCATGGGCGTTGCAATGGCAATGGGACAGCCGTGGACAATCGCATTGGCAATTGGTTTGGTGCTGGCTCTGTCCTCCACAGCAATCGTGCTGCAAACCTTAAATGAAAAAAGCTTGATGAAAAGCGATGGCGGTCAAGCAAGTTTCTCTGTCCTGCTGTTTCAAGACATCGCGGTCATCCCCATGCTGGCACTTATTCCTTTACTCGCCTTGCCGGAACTAATGGACCTCATCAGCCACGGTGCGGAAGCTGGTGATGATCACGGATCTGGCTTAAGCCTAATCGCGCATTTAAACG
>JBMYWL010000079.1:0-7458 GCA_049607365.1 Alphaproteobacteria bacterium
AATAAACGAACGCGGTCAATACAGCTGGGCTGTTGTTGGGGAGCCTAGACGAAAGTTTGGTTGGTTGCTTTCGCGTACAAAAACCGTATCTCCACAAACCTTGGCTTCAGCGAAAACGATATTGCAAAGGGCTGGGTACGATTTATCTAAGTTCCGTAAGACAAAGCAATTTTGACGTGGAAGATATTCCAACACACTTACTGGTTGATGGTGCTAAGTTCGCCTGTAACGCCAAAGCCATACCGTTTTTCATACGTCAAAAGGGTGATTTAAGCCGCGGCACCATGATGGTGGTGCTTATGGATCTGCAAGGTGAAGCACAGGTTTTTCGACAGGAACGAAATTTAGATTTCGTGTTGGGTTGGAAAACCGAAGGCTTGATGCGTGAAAGAAACGCGGAAAAAATGATACAGACGGCTTTAGGACGTGACCCTGACCAATGGATCATCGAAATTGAAGACCCTCAGATGAACTTTCCCTTCGAGGGCCCTAGATTTTAGGCGGTGAGCTGATTTACTAAGATCGTACGTCAAACCATTTGAAAATGTTTGCAGACTTCATATTGATCTTTCACAGTGGCGAAGAAACCGTCGTCGCAAGGTTTTATGCCTTTAAGCCTAAGCAGCTTGCGGGTTTGATCTGGTAAATTCTGGATGGCCCGAGACAGGACATCACACAATTGGGCGTGTGACAAATTTGAGCGTTTGTTACAAACATATGGCATGGCGGGGTTAGACTTTGTCCATGTCAGAACACGTAGGTTGGCAACTGCCTCTGGTTCAATCTGTTTCGCCAAATCCCAACACAAACTGTCGATTGCACCTATATCTGCGTTACCGGAAGCAACTGCAACCACGGTTTGTCGATGTCCGCCCGACTTTGTTTCGCTGGAGAAATGATGTTCCGCAATGCCAGAGGCCTGCAGATGATAACGTAGTGCACTGTAACCGGATTGGGAACCGGGTCCGTTGAAGGCCAAGCGATATCCGACTGATGCAGGAAGTGTTAGAGCAGGGTCAGATTTTCTGACAATGATCGCGCTGGAGTAGGTGCCGTTACCACCGCCTTCAACCTCGTACCAAGGTGCTGCAAAGGCCTGAACCTTACCTGCAAGCTCTGTCACAAGCGGCAAACCGCAAGTTTGGGTGAACAACAAATTTTCAGAATTCATCAAGTCTGATGCATCCACATCTCTCGCTAAGTCTTCAGACGATGCAATGCCTAGATTGGACAAAAGAGCGCGGGTTTCATGCCATAAGGCATCGTTGGCGGACTTTAGTTCCGGCCAGTCGTACATAGGGAAAGTGCAAAGTTTCATATAAAATTAGTTTGTTGCTCTGCGTTCATACAGACCTTCGAAATATCCGAATGCACCACACCAATATGGCTGACACTCCGACTGTTCGACAAGCAACTTTTCTTCCAGCGTTTCTTCATCAGTTTGGCGGCTGAGAATAATCATGCAGCGTTCACCATCAAGCGACGTTTGGTTGGGCCAGACAATTGAATTCTGGAAGATGCGTCCACCCTTAAACTGAAGTTGGCACAGATGTGCGCCTTGGTTTTTACGGACGGATTGCAGGCTTAGAAAAGCTTCCCCTTTGCTGGTTGCCACGAGCAGGAAATTACCGCCCATGTCTTCGGTTTTTATGCGCCAATTGCCATAGTAGTCAAAGTGGCTTTCTTTAATGTCATGCTGGGTTAGCTCGCCAAGTGCTGCCAACCTTTCGCGTTGGGTCGCTTCTATACAGCTGACATCGTCTCCACACAGGTTGCGTTGTTCTAACCAAAACCGCTGACTTTTACGTACCTGAAAAGATATGTCAGACACGTCGCCATCTTTTGGCTCGCGTATGTCTTGATACAAGGTGGCTATGGCGTCGTCATACCAAGACAGGACTTCGCTTTCGCAAATCGTAATCTCACTTGGCTTCAAATCGCGCACCTGACAATCAAAAGAGGGCCCTTTTGACGGTGTGAAAGTTTGAGCAAGACTCAAAGATTGGCAAAAAACGGATTGCCCAACAATCAAAAAAACAAATGTTAGGGTGCGTAAAATTTTTCTGGGTGCTAGGTTCATACCAATGAAAAACTCGGTCTTATGTTCGGGTTAAAAAGAAACGTCAAAGTATCCTATAATAATTTCGGTAGAAAAAACATGAGTTTGTTTTTGGTGAAAAGGTTGCTGTCTCTTTTGAGCATCCTTTTTATTGCCAGTCTTATCATATTTTTTACAATCGACTCACTTCCGGGCGATGCAGCGCAAATTCAGTTGGGGGTTAATGCTCAAGAAGACACACTTGCTGCCAAACGTGCTGCTTTAGGTTTGGATCGTCCTGCACTGGTGCGTTACTGGGCGTGGGTGTCCGGTTTTGTTTTTGGTGATATGGGCACATCGCTTAGTTACAATGTTCCGGTTTCCACCATGGTTAAAGACCGAATGGGTGTCAGCGTGCCTTTGGCACTTATCGCGTTGATACTTGCGACCGTCATTGGCTTATTTGTTGGTGTTGCGGCTGCCAGCCGTCACAAAAAACCGACAGATACAAGTGTCATGGCTTTCAGCCAGATTGGTGTCGCAATTCCAAATTTTTGGTTCGGGTTTTTGTTGATCATGGTTTTTGCCTTGTACTTTCGTGTGTTGCCAGCTGGAAGCTTCCCGGGGTGGCAAAAGGAGCCGGGTTTGCTTGGAATATGGCTTGGATTGAAGTCGCTCATTTTACCGTCGATCGCACTGGCCTTCCCCCAAGCGGCCATATTGGCACGGGTGACCAGATCAAATTTGCTCGAAACATCAGGGGAGTTGTTTGTCAGAACAGCACGCGCAAAAGGCTTAACCCGCCAACAAGCCATTTGGAGACATGCCCTTCGAAACGCAATGATTCCGGTCGTGACGATCATGGGTCTTCAATTTTCTTTTTTAATCGCTGGAGCCATTGTCATAGAGCGGGTGTTTAACCTGGCGGGAATTGGCAGCCTCATTTTTCAGGCAATCGCGGGGCGTGACCTGATCGTGGTACAAAGCCTTGTGTTGATTTTAGTCGCGGCTGTCGTGATCGTAACCTTCATTGTTGATCTGGTGTATTTGTGGATTGACCCGAGGTTAAGGACAGCATGAAACACTTAAACAGAAACATCGTCATTGGTCTTGTGTTAACAAGCTTGTTCGTTACAGCGGCACTGGTTTCCCTCGTTTGGACGCCATATTCCGTGTTTGAACAATCAATTCCAAGTCGTTTTCAGCTGTATTCGTGGCAACACTGGCTTGGTACCGATCAATATGGTCGTGATCTTCTGTCCATGTTGATGGCTGGCACCAAAAACTCTTTACTGGTTGCCTTGATAGCGGTGGGAATTGGCGCTGGCTTCGGTGTACCTTTGGGCTTGGCCGCAGCCTCAAAAGGCGGATGGCTTGACGAGGTGTTGGCCCGATTTTCAGATCTGGCCTTTGCGTTCCCAACCTTGTTGACCGCTATCTTGCTGACAGCCCGTTTTGGTCCCGGAAACATGAACTCCATGATCGCCATTGGTCTTTTCAACATTCCGGTATTCGCCAGAATAACGCGTGGATCGGCCAAGTTGATTTGGTCTTTGCCATTTATTCAATCTGCACAAACCTTGGGGAAGTCAGCGACACGCATTTCAATTGAACACATATTGCCAAACCTTGCTGCCTTATTGATTGTTCAGGCCACCATTCAACTGGCGCTGGGTATATTGGCAGAGGCTGGCTTGTCGTTTTTGGGCTTGGGCACACAACCGCCCGACCCATCACTTGGAAAGATGTTGAAAGAAGCTCAAACGCTTATGTATTTGGGCCCGCGTTTGGTGATCATTCCGGGTGTGGTGATAATTCTGATGGTCATCGGTTTAAACCTGTTGGGGGATGGTCTGCGTGATTATCTGGACCCGAAACTTCGCGAACGTGAAGCGAAGCCTCTTCCGGACGAGGGAGGAAAGACGCAATGACCGCAGCAATACTTCAAGTTCGCAGCTTACGCCTGTCGTTCCCAAGCGGGGACGGTGTCACAGACATTTTGAAAGGCATAGAATTCGACCTGAACAAGGGTGAGAGCTTGGGCATAATCGGCGAGTCTGGTTGTGGAAAATCCCTAACTGGCATGTCACTGATGGGGCTTCAACCGTCTTCTGCTAAAGTCACGGGCGAGGCCCTGTTGGATCAGCAAAATTTGTTGGGGCTGCCAGAAAAGAAAATCGCCCAGCTGCGCGGGGCCAAACTTGCCATGGTGTTTCAGGAGCCCATGTCAGCACTGAACCCTGTACAAACTGTTGGCAAACAGATTGATGAAGTTCTACGCCTTCACACCGAACTTGGTACAAAACAAAGACGTGAACGGGTGCAATCACTCATGGATATGGTGAAGCTTGACCCCGCACGCGTGTCACCCAAGTCCTACCCACATTTGTTGTCAGGTGGTCAACGGCAAAGGGTCATGATTGCCATGGCTTTGGCCGGCGAGCCGGATATTTTGATTGCCGATGAACCTTCAACAGCGCTGGATGTATCGGTTCAAGCTGAAATACTCGACCTTTTGGATGAGCTGATCGTTATGAAGGGTAAAAGCCTGATTTTGATTACGCATGACCTTGGTGTGGTGGCTCGCGCTTGCGACAGGGTATTGGTTATGTATTCAGGGGCGATTGTTGAAACTGGACATGTTGATCAGATACTTGAAACACCGCAGCACCCCTACACCCAAGCGTTAATGAAAAGTTTACCGTCACAAAACAACGATACAGCAACAAAGCGCTTGTTCACAATCCAAGGACAGGTGCCCGACCCGACCAACAGACCGAAAGGTTGCGCATATCGACCCAGATGCAGTTTCGCAACAAATGCGTGCTTGAAAGAACCTGCCTTGGCTGGGGCTTATGGTGGCACACGTGTGGCCTGTTTTCATCCCATAGGTAGCGGATCATGAGCGCCATATTGTCAGTTAAAAACCTGAACGTTCAGTTCAAAAAACCGCGTCAAACCCTGTTTGCCAAGCGGCAAATTGTCCGTGCTGTTGAGGGCGTAAGCTTTGATTTGAAGGCTGGTCAAGCCATGGCGCTGGTTGGGGAATCTGGGTCTGGAAAGACGACCATTGCGCGTGCGGTCATGGGTTTGCATCGGCCAACGAAAGGGTCAGTTAAGTTTGAGGGGCAAGACATCTGGCAAATGCCCAAAGCGGAGCTTGCCTTGTGTCGGCGTAATTTCCAAATGGTCTTTCAGGACCCGTTTTCATCGCTAAACCCAAGACACACGGTCGAGCAAATTGTTGGTGAACCCTTGGGTGCGCTGGAAGGATTGGGGGACAAGGACGCTGTTCGTGCGCGCGTTGTGGAAGCGTTGGAGGAGGTTGATCTTAATGCTGCATACTTGGACGCGTATCCACACCAGTTTTCGGGCGGACAAAGGCAGCGCATCGCTATTGCAAGGGCATTGGTAACCCGACCACGTCTGTTGGTGGCAGATGAACCGGTGTCAGCGCTGGATGTTTCGGTTCAGGCCCAAATTCTAAACCTATTGATGGACCTTCGTGAGCGACTTGGTTTAAGTGTTTTGATGGTCAGTCACGACTTGTCAGTTGTACGGTTGTTGTGTGATCAGGTTTTGGTGCTCCAAGGTGGTCAGGCAGTGGAACAAGGACCAGTTGAGCAAGTGTTGGCCAATCCCAAGCACGCTTACACACAGAAGCTTTTGGCGGCTGTTCCACTTCCGGTACCGGGGACGCGAGCTAAAACTTTAGCTGCAACAAGGTCACGGCTGAATTTTTAATAAATGCCCAAACGAATGCCGAGTGCAGCGTCAAGGGCGTAGATGTCTTTACCCATTTGGAAACGCCCTTTGGAGTCAACGTGTGCGGTGTGGTACGTGAAATAAACGGGCACATCTTTCTTCAGTTTCACCGTTTGTGTTTTTCCGCGTTTCATTGCGGTGTTCACACGTGTTTGGTCCCAACCCGTTCCGCGCATTAACCAAGTTGCAAGTCCACTGGCGTCACCAACACGAACACAGCCAGATGACACAACCCGTGTTGAGCGCGAGAACAAGTCACGGCTTGGGGTGTCGTGTAGATAAATACCGCGTGGATTTGTAAGGGAGAAACGAACACCGCCCAAAGCGTTACCCGGGCCCGGTGGTTGATAAAAACGGTAAGAGTCAGGGTTTGCGTTGGCCCAGTTTTCTGTGTCAGGGTTAACCTCTCGTGAACCCTTGTAAACTTTCAAGCCCATAGATTTTGTTAGCTCAGACCCTTTGGCTTTTAGAATTGGGAACATGTCTTTCTTGGCGATGCTTTTTGGTACCGACCAGTCAGGGCTGAATTTTAGATCGGTAATTCTGTCGGTCATGACAGGCGTTTGTCTTGAAAGCTGACCGATAACCACAGGCATATTGATCGCAACGCGGGATTGTTCATAACCTGCAAGACTTTGGGTTGGCAAATTCACATGAATATATTTTGAATCGCTCGGCTTTGAGTAGGTTCGAAAACGTTCCATGTTAATCATGACGGTTTTCTTCTGGTCCTCTGTCAAAGCACCTGAGCGCAAGACTTTTGCAAGCCCCAAGTATTGGCGGTTTTTCGGACGAACTTTTGTTGCATAGGCGTTCCAGTCCCCTTGGCGAAGAGCGGCCAACATGCGGGCTTTACCGTCAGCGCGTTTTTTCTCTGGGTCAAGGCCATGGCTTAGGTCAACCAGATAAACTTGAGCCGCTTCGGTTAAAGCCAAATCAACCGCGGCAATTTGAGCCGCATTTGTGGCCGTCGAAGGGTCCAGCAAACCAAATTTTCTGTATCTTGCCGTTGGCAGTCCTTCATATTGGCTCATAGAAATGCCGCGAGCAGCTGCATAAGCAATTTGGTTCCACTGACCATTTTTAAACCAAAAGGGTTTGTTGCCGCGTTTTTTATACAACGCTTTGGTCGAAGGACTGGCGTTCAGCTGAAGCACAGTCAGTTCAGCGGAAACAAGCGATTCTGGAATTTGGTATGATCTAGGCTGTTGCTTAGGCGTAGATTGAAGCGTAGCGGAACGTGCATTTGCCACAAGATTGGGCTTGGCAATGACTTGATTGTTTGCAATGTCGGCAATTCGTTTTGCCAAATCAGAACTTTGACCAGTGCTTGTTTGATTTTGTGCGTTGTAACTTTGGATCGCCGCAATATCTACGTCGCTGGCATCCAAACCTTTGTTTTCAAAAGAATATTCTTCAGGGGCAGCGTCACCACTGGTAAACAATGTGGTGGGAATGCTTGGAATACGCTCAAAACCACAGCCTGACAAAATCAGGCTTGATATGAAACAAAAACCGATTGCGTACGGCAAACGGGGCTTCAGTGTCAGTTTAAAATTAAATAACATCTGGTTTGGTTCTCGGCTTCTGAAATAAGGCGAAGCTTTATGAAATATGGGTGCCGAAATTGGTGCTAAAAATATAGCGTTCCAGCA
>JBMYWL010000080.1:0-7441 GCA_049607365.1 Alphaproteobacteria bacterium
CACGAACATGACCGTAAGATGCCAAAACAGTGTAGTCACTACCAAGGTATTTATTGATGGTTTTTGCTTTTGCCGGGGATTCGACAACGACGACATTCATTAAATGCGGCTCCGTAAAACAGTATAGATATCTAAAAATTCTAGAGCCAAAATTACTTATCTTGGCTCGTTAAAATTACTTAAAATTTGAGCTACCCGATTGCCGGGAAGTCGCTCAATGTGCCCAACAAGCTCCAATTCGGTAAGAGCAGCCTGTATCAAGCTTGCCGAGAATTGGCACTCTGACACCAATTCGTCAACCGTGATCGACGCTGGACCGATAAGATTTTTTAACTCAGCACGTGCAATCTCGATTTGTTTCTCGTCAAAATCAGCACCAGACTTTGTCGATTTATATGCAAATTCGAACAAATCTGAGGCGGGCTCCTGCAAATTTTGCCGTAAAAGTTCTAGAGCAGAGATAAGGTCCTGCGGTGTCTCTACAAGGGCCGCACCATTTTTAATAAGTTGATTACAACCAGCACCACGTGGGTCGGTCGGAAATCCAGGAACAGCAAACACTTCTCGCCCATATTCATTTGCCAAACGAGCAGTAATCAAAGAACCTGACTTCAAAGCTGCCTCTACCACCAACACCCCTTTGGACAGACCGGCAATAATCCGGTTTCGTTTTGGGAAATTTCGGGCGATAGGCTGAGCGCCAAACGGTGCTTCAGCAATCAACAAACCACGTTCAACGATTGATGTTTGAAGCCCAGCGTTTTCTTTGGGGTAAACTGTGTCAATCCCCCCGGCGATGACGCCGATGGTGCCCGTATCCAGAGCCGCTGCGTGAGCTGCCGTGTCAATGCCTCGCGCCACACCCGAGGTGACAACATATCCACGTCCACCAAGTTCTTTTGACATGTATTGGGTAAAGCGACGGGCATTTTGGCTCGCGTTTCGAGCACCCACAATGCCAATTGAATCCCGAGACAATAAAGACAAATGCCCTTTAACAGCCAAAACTGGTGGCGAGTCGCCGATGTGGCCCAACAAAGTTGGAAATTCATCTTCAAAACCACACAGAAGCCGAGCGCCGAAAGACTCAACAGCTGCCATTTCTTGTTCGGCAACACTACGTGGACATAATTTGGGAGACCTTTTACCGCCAGCACGTCGAACAATTTCGGGTATGGCGTTTAAGGCTTCCTTAGCTGTTCCAAACCGTTTTAACAAATTGGCAAACGTAACAGGACCAACATTTTCGCTGCGATACAGCTGCAACCAATCAAGTTGATTTTGTTTCTTCATTTATGAAGAACTCTTGCTGTCGGATTTACCAATTTTGGGTTCTGTTCCAGCAAACAGGCGTTTGATATTTTCTTTATGTCGATACGCAATAAGAAGGCAAAACAACAACACGCAAACAGCTGCCTTAAACGGTAGTAAAAAGAAAGCAACTGCGCTTGTTGCTGCCAAGCTTATCATGGCCGCAAACGAAGACATTTTGAATACAAACGCCACCACTAGCCAAACGACAGCACCAATCAGGCCCATGTAAAAATTTAAGGCAAAGGTTACACCAACAAAAGTTGCAACGCCTTTGCCGCCGTTAAACTTCAACCAAACTGGAAAACAATGGCCAAGCACAGCACATAGAGCTGCAAAGGCTGCTACTTCAATCGACCCAGTCCACCAGATCGCCAAGACAACAGCCGCTACTCCTTTCAGCGCATCTGCCGCCAGTGTCATGACCGCCAGATCTTTACGGCCGGTTCTCAGCACATTGGTCGCGCCGATATTGCCGGAGCCAATGTTACGAATGTCACCTTGACCACCCAAACGGCTGATTAACAATCCAAAAGGAATTGAGCCCATAAAATAGGCGGCAAGTCCAAGCATCAAACTAAGGCCAGAAAAGATCACGACATCACCCTTTAAACTTGATGCACAATGCGTCCATCAACAATTGTCAGAATTGCCTTACCTTGGCTTGGCATGGTTTCAAAGGCAAGGTTTTTACAACGACTGGTTAAATCACTCGCTTTTATGACATGTGCCAAGTTTAGATCTATCAGGGTTAGATCTGCCGCTGCACCCAGCTTCAAACGACCCGCCGGAATTCCCAATAAGTCCGCTGGTTTGTGGGTCAACAAACCTAA
Organism: Alphaproteobacteria bacterium; assembly: GCA_049607365.1. GTDB lineage: Bacteria > Pseudomonadota > Alphaproteobacteria > UBA7985 > JBMYWL01 > JBMYWL01. The sequence goes on from JBMYWL010000080.1 coordinate 2,145, forward strand.
ACATGTTTTCAAATCCAACAAACCCGAGTGGTAGAGTTTTAAAGTTAAAGGTAACAAAGTTTCAATGCCTACTATCCCCGGCTCCGCTTGGGCAAAGGGTAAACGCTTTGAATCTGAGTCCTGTGGTCTGTGGTCGCTGACAACCAAATCAATTGTACCATCTGCGATTGCTGCTTCAACTGCGTCTCGATCAGCATCTGACCGAAGCGGCGGATACACTTTGCCAAAGGTTCTGTAGGCCCCAACGACAGTTTCGGTTAGCGTGAAATAATGCGGGCAGGTTGAACAGGTAACGTTCAAGCCTTCGTCCTTGGCTTTTCTAATTGCTGCCAGCGCTTTTGCGGTTGTTACCGGACCAAAGTGCAGTCTGCCACCTGCCGTTTCCAACAAGCGAAGGTCACGCTCGACCAGCATGACTTCAGCCAACGGGTTTATGCCACTTAAGCCCAGACGTGTTGCCAACCAACCGCTGTTCATGTCGCCGTCACCCAACCCCGGATAAGATGGGAATGAATGAATGGCACTATCAAACAACTGACTATAGCTCAGTGCGCGCATCATGACTTTCGCATCAGCAATAGCCTGATTTCCATCTGAAAACCCTACGGCCCCAGCTTCTTGCATCAAGCCGATTTCACACATCTCCTGACCATCCATGCCCTTGGTGATTGCACCATAAGCATAAACTTTACACATTTTTGCTTCACGTGCGCGGCGGGCAATGTATTGCAGTATCGACGTGTCATCGATCACCGGCTGTGTGTTCGGCAAACCCGCCAGACTGGTGATACCGCCAGCAGCAGCAGCGGCTGTGGTTTCAGAAATAGGCTCTTTATATTCGGCACCTGGTTCTGACAGATGCACACGCGCATCAATTAGGCCAGGCGACAACAAACAACCTTTAGCGTCAATGACGTCACTTTCACTACTAAATGTTTCACGTGAAACACCGTCGCCAATCTGGGCGATGCGACCGTTTTCGACAAGCAATCCACCAAGCTGGTCAAAACCACTTTCCGGGTCAAACAAACGCGCGTTTGTTATCAGCAACGGCTTGGTGTTGACGTGGCGCGGATATGGGCGCAAGGGGTTTTTAATCATGTACGTTCTCCTTGGCCACTTATCTTAAATACTGGGGGAACCAGTAAAGCTTCCAAACAGGCCATGCGCACAGCAACACCCATTTCGACTTGTTCCTGTATTAAAGAGATTTCCATGTTGTCTGCCAAATCCGTGTCAATCTCCACGCCACGGTTCATCGGGCCTGGGTGCATGACCAAGGCGTCTGGTTTTGCAGCCGACATTTTCTCCATATCCAAACCGAACAGATGAAAATACTCGCGCTGCGATGGCACAAACGCCCCTTGCATACGCTCAAGCTGTAGGCGAAGCATCATGACGATATCACAGTCTTGCAAGCCTTCAGACATGGACCGGAAAACGGGAACGCCAAATGTCTCGAAACTTCTTGGCAATAAAGTAGGTGGTCCGATCAAGCGAACCTCTGCACCCAGAGCACAGAGCAAATGAATGTTCGAACGCGCCACGCGTGAATGTAATATATCACCGCAAATGGCGATTCTTAAGCCTTCGATTGTTCCCTTGTTGCGTCTTATGGTCAAAGCATCCAATAAAGCTTGGGTTGGATGTTCGTGTCGGCCATCGCCAGCGTTAATAACAGCAGCACTAACTTTTTGACTTAAAAGTTCGGCTGCTCCGGATGAGCCGTGTCGAAACACGATGGCGTCTGGATGCATTGCGTTTAGGGTTGAAGCCGTATCGATCAGAGTCTCCCCCTTTTTGATCGATGAGCTTGCAACATTCATATTTATAACATCGGCACCCATGCGCTTGGCGGCAATTTCAAACGATGTTCTGGTGCGGGTAGAGTTTTCATAAAACAAGTTGATGACCGTTTTACCGACAAGCGTATCAACTTTTTTCAACGGGCTTCTGTTTAACTCGGCATAATAATTCGCACGGTCTAACAGGTAAGAAATTTCCTGCGGAGCCAAGCCCTCTATGCCCAACACGTGCGGTCTGGAATAGCCGTAAGGTTTTCCCCTTGGGTCAGAAAATCTTAAATCAGCCATACCGCGTTCCTTTTCTTTATCGCGCGAACTTATTGGCCATGCACCGCCATTTTGCAACTCATTTGCACGAATTGCAGCGATCTTGGCACAGATGAGCCCCGTTTTAAGCGGCGACAATCGCCAATGTCTTCACGAAATCTAAACCCAAAATTTAAATTCATGGAGGCCAATTCTGATGGAAGTGGTAATTTTATTTTTTCTTATGTGCATATGCGGTGGCATAGGCTTGACTGTCTGGCTTTTGAAAAATCCAGACATATTTCAAAAAATCAAAACGTTTATGACGAATTCAATTGCGTTTAGAGCGGTGCTCATTTTTGTCTTAACAATTAGCATGTTAGTACCCTTGTTAATGATTGATGACATTGTGCGCGACCGTGGTCGACTGTATCGAACAGTAACCAACAACATCGCGCAACAATGGGCTGGTGAACAAACCTTCAGTGGGCCCATTTTGTCGGTTCCTTACACCTTCATTCAAATGAAAGAAGAGAAAGTAAAAAACGAAGATGGAACATACACCTACATAAAGCGACCGATTGAGTATTCTGATACGTTTTTCCTACTGCCGGATAACTTGGAGATTGACGGTAGCTTGGCACCCGAAAAACGCCGCCGTGGCATTTATGAATCTGTTGTATATGCGAGTGAGCTGAAAGTTGCAGCCCAATTTGGAAAACCTGATTTCAAAAGCTTGAACATCAACCCGAAGACAATTTATTGGGACCGCTCCACGTTGCACTTCGGCTTGTCGGAAACAAAAGGCATAAACGATGATGTGAAGCTAACGGTTAACAAACAAAGCTTAAGCTTGAATTCTGGTACAGGCATAGCCGATTTCATCGGTAACGGTTTTTCTGCCCCTATTTCAAAAGCCGCTAAAAACAACTTTGATTTAGAGTTAACCTTGCCAATCCGCGGGTCCCAAGCCTTCTACTTCACCCCTTTTGGCAAACGCACCAAAGTGAGTATCAACTCGAGTTGGCCAAGCCCAAGTTTCACGGGAACATCTTTGCCAACAGAGCGCGAAATCAGCCAAGACGGCTTTAGTGCAAAATGGGCAACGTCTCATTTGGCGCGGTCCTACCCACAAGCGTGGATACGTTCGCAATCCAAATCGGTTAGCAAAATGATGAAAGTAAAATCCGGCATTCGCTTGGTCGAACCTGTTTGGTTATATCTTCAGACCGAACGGTCGATTAAGTACGCAATTCTGCTGATTGGCTTAACGTTTTTGGGTGTTTTAATGCTGGAACACGGCTTCAAACTACGTTTTCATCCGGTCCAATACGGCGTTGTCGCTTCTGCCTTAACCATGGTTTATTTGCTGATACTCGGGCTTTCTGAGCACATAGGCTTCAGTTTGGCATATCTAATCGCGGCCTCAACCGTTGTGCTAATGACCAGTGCTTATGCGCACGCCTCACTCAGGGCAATAAAACTGACCGCTTGGTTAACAGCTGTTTTGGCAACCTTGTTTGGTGTTCTTTATGTCATTTTGAACATGGAAGACTACGCGTTGCTTTCAGGTAGTATTTTGATGATGGTTGTCATCGCGATTCTAATGATCACAACCCGTAACCTCTCAACGAAAGCAAACCAAACTTCAAACTAAACATAGTTGAGCCGAGCATCCAAGGCCGCTTGCAGAATCAAGGCAGCGGCCATTTTATCAACCACCTGAGCCCTACGCTTCCTGTTCATGTCTTGCTCATCGATCAGAAAGCGCTGAATGGCTTGGGTGGTCATTCTTTCGTCCCAAGTTGTCATGGGCACCATCACACCCGCGCCTTGCAGATTTCGTGCGAAATCTCGTGTTGCTTGACATCTGGGCCCTTCGGAACCGTCCATGTTCAATGGCCAACCGAACACCAAGCCGTTAATTTCATATGTCTTTATGAACTCTTCAAGCTCCAAACGGTCGTTGGTGAACTTGGTTCGTCTGATTGTGTGTAAAGGGGAAGCAACCACAAGCGCGCTGTCGGCAATTGCGATGCCTATGGTTTTACTTCCAAGGTCCAAACCCAGAAGCCGCGGTTTACTGGTTGGCTCCAGCGTTTGAACACCACTCCAAAATTCGGCAGTTGGAACAAATACCTTCTTTTTCGCCACCTATTTGCTCCTCGCCCTGTCCGTAAACTTCTTCGTTTACAGCTTTGAAGCTGCTGGCGACGCTACAGAATATTCAATCGCACTTGTCATAGACATATGCTTTGAACGCAACAGGCTTTCAAGTTGTTGAGACAGGTTGATCGCTTGTTTCAAACCGGATGACAAGGCCGAAACGCGGTTAGATAAAGATGTCACTTCACCGTCTTTTAATTCCAAGTCCATATCTTTGGCAGCTAAAGTGTCAACAATTGAAGCAAACTGGGCTTCAAGCTTAGAGTTTTCCAATTTCAGCTCAGCGTTCTCTTTTCGTTGCGCTGCCTTCGCGACTTTTACCTCAGCTAAATCTCTTGAAAGCCGTGTGTTGTCCAAGCCTAGTTTATCTAGTGCTGCTGACTGATTTTCATTGCTGCGCTTTTCAACCCTAAGAGCATCACCCTGCTGCAGATTTACAGCACGCAATTCAGTCAAATCACTCTTCAAACGATCTTTGTCGTTTAGCAAGTCTGAGTTTGAACGTGCCAAGTTGCCAATTTGTGATTGTGCATGATCCAGCTCGTCTTCCAACGCAACGGCTTTGCGATTCCACGATCTAACGGCGGCACGTGAGCTCATCAACATGTCTTCTGTAGCGCCAAGCTTTGACTCAAGAGTTGCAACTTGTGCCTTTAGTCGACGTGCTTCTTCCAAAGCATTGGCAAGCGCGAGTGCGGTGATGTCATCTTGCCCCATAACCTCAATAGGCAGATCGGTCTTAACAACCTGTGATTCAATTGGCAGTTTAATGTCAACCGCGGTGTCAAATATGTCCGCCATATCTGAATTGGCAGAGACAAGTCCAGATGTTGATGTAAGCGCGAACAACGCAACCCCAACCAGAGCAAAAAAGGTGTTTGAAATGTATTTTGTCACAGATGCAAATAAGCCAGACATGAAATTCTCCTAGTCGATATTAAAAAACCGACGATGTGAGGCATAAACCTCGTTCCCAAATATTCGGCCTTTAAACACGGGAAATGAACGCGTTTTTTGTTAGCCAAATCTGTCTTTTGCATATCAAAGTAGGTTGCAATTTAAGAAAGCAAATTCACTGAA
>JBMYWL010000081.1:0-7400 GCA_049607365.1 Alphaproteobacteria bacterium
GTCCAGAAAAAGAGAAATCACAGGATTTGTTTTTTGCCATAGGCGTTGAAAACTCAAACGCTTTTGGATCGCCTGAAATTGCGGCCTTTTCAACGGCTGGGCCACCCGGATACCCGAGGGCTAGCATTTTGGCGACTTTGTCAAACGCTTCACCCGCTGCGTCGTCAAGGGTTGTGCCCCAGCGATCGTATTGATCGACACCCTTGACCAGCAGAATTTGGCAGTGTCCGCCAGAAACCAGTAACAACAGGTAAGGGAACGCAACTTCTTCCACCAAACGCGGGGTCAGGGCGTGACCTTCCAAATGGTTGATTGCGTAGATGGGTTTGTCGGTGGAAATCGCCAAACCTTTGGCAAATTGTAAGCCGACATGTAACCCACCGATTAATCCGGGACCTGCGGTTGCAGCGATCAGATCTATGTCGTCCATGCTAAGGTTGGCCTCAGCCAACGCGGCGTCAAACATGGCGGGCAGTTTTTCCAAATGTGACCGCGCGGCAATTTCCGGCACGACGCCCAAATGTTTGCGGTGTTCTTCGTATTGGCTATAGATCAGATTGGTGTGAATACGCCGGTTTGAATCTACAATTGCGACGGAGGTTTCATCACAAGAGGTCTCAATGCCTAGCGCTAGCTTATATCCGTCCTGCTTTTTCAATGCCTGATGCCCTTACTTTGACTTTGCGCTAACCTTACAAAAGTTTTAGTGCTTTTCGCAATGACCAGCAGCTTAAAAAACGAAAACCTGAATATCGGTGTTCTGAAACTTGGCACCAGGGCAAGCCCCTTGGCGATGATCCAAGCGAGGGACATGGCTGCGCGCATCAAAAATATGTATCCGCAAGTTGATGTTGAACTTGTAAAGTTCACCTCTACCGGTGACCGTGTGCAAGACCGCGCCTTGGCAGAAATCGGCGGTAAAGGCCTTTTCGCCAAAGAGCTGGAAATGGCTTTGCTTGACGGCAAGATTGATCTTGCGGTCCATTCCATGAAAGACTTGGAAACTAGCTTACCAGCGGGCTTGGCCTTGGCGGCTGTAACAGAACGCGAAGACCCGCAAGATGTGTTGATTTGTGCGAAAGCCAAATCCATCGCTGAATTACCGCAAAACGCGCGGGTCGGCACAGCTTCTGCCCGACGTGCAGCACAGTTGCTGGCTCTACGCCCCGACCTGAAAATCAGCTTGATCCGCGGGAATGTCGGCACCCGCCTTGGCAAAATCGAAAGCGGTGAATTCGACGCGACCATATTGGCCGCTGCCGGTTTGAAACGCTTGGACCTGTTGAAAAGCTTAATGGATGAAGGCAAAGCGCACCTTATTCCGCTTGACCTAATGCCACCCGCCGTTGCGCAGGGAATTGTCGGCATAGAGGTTAAAGCCGAAACCCTTGATGACCCGCAACTGGCAGCGTTTTATGCTTCTTTAAATGATGCAGATGGCTGGGCGCAGGCGACACTTGAACGTCGTGTTTTGTTTGAGCTTGATGGATCGTGCAAATCGGCCATATCCTGTTTCTGTCAAATTGACGGTGATTCTTTTACACTTGAAGCTGCGGTTTATCAGCCAGAGGGCAAAAAGGTCTGGTCAGATGCAGTTAGCGGACCTTTGGACAGATCAACAAATCTGAAAGATGCTTTGGCACTTGTTGGTCAAATGGGAAGTGGTTTGGCAAAGCGCGCCACAAATGCGCTGGACGTCTAAATGAACACCGAGCGTGTGGGACAAGGTGTTGCTTTGTTCCGACCAAAAGGCCTTTCCCCAACAGCAACGCTGACCTTAAGTTAGAGCTTGAGGAGCTTGGCTTCACGGTTTTTGACTTTTCACTGCTGAAGCACGAGTTAAGGTCAGATTTTTTTCCTAGTTCTCATGAAGCAGATGCATATTTGTTTTCCAGCGTAACAGGCGTTGATGCTTTCGCGCTGAAGGGTAGCCAAGGCCTATCAGTGGACCTAACCAAACCTGTGCTGGCTGTGGGCGCTCAAACGGCTGAGGCCGCAAGTGCCCTTGGTTTTTCGCGTGTGTTCGCGGGCAGCCATGGTTTGCATGCGTTAGCGGAAGAGGGCTGGAAATGGTTGCAAAGCCAAGGAACAATTTCCACTTTGTTGAGCGTTGGCGTCATCGACCCAAGCCATAAACTTAGTGATGTGGCGTTTTGGCGCGGGTTATCAGGTTCAGCACAAGATTATTACGGCAAACTGAAATTACCTTACTGGTCGCTGTATCAAACCGTTCCCGTCACAGACGCGGTCGGGTTAGCAACGCAAAAACGGCAGCTCAAAACCAATTTATCTAAAATTAAATATTTCTCTTTCTTTTCCGTGCGAAATGCATCAGTTTTTAAAGACTTTCTGGTAAATCAGAATTCTGGCTTGGATGAGCTAAGAAGCGAAATGGGGCGGAAAACGCTGGTTTGTAATTCCGCCAAGGTTGCGGATATTTTTAAGGCTGATCCGAACTTAAACCTGGTTCAACCCTTGTTTAAAACGACATTGGTATCAAATAAACCCAGTCGCTCCGCCTATTTAGACTTGATGAGCTCACTGAAGCGCTGACCCCAATTAGACCCTTGGTTGGGGTGTATAGGGAATGGGTGATAGGTTGATTTAGGGGCTGAAAAGCCCAATCTCATGTCGCAATTTTTGGGCGAATCTGTTACTGTAGAAGCTAAGCAATCGGTTGTTTTCGTGAAGGAAGTGGCCATAAAAACGGATGGAATTGATGAGTTCTTGTCAGGTACGCCAAGTATGTCAAAAGATGTATGGAGAGCGAAAATCATGAGTGGTCAACAGATCGCGACAAAGCAATCGTCCATCTTTAGTGTTGGTAACTTCTTCGCCGTCGCACTGGCCCTTGTGCTGATGGGGGGTGTCTTTTTGCTATTGCGAGGAAATGTTTCGGATTCGAAAGCCGAAGAGAAATCTCAGTTGCAACGGCTTGTTGAAAATCAGTCGCTTGTTAATGCGAAAAGCAACGAACGAATTGCCGCTTTGGAGACTGAACTTCAAGCGCTCAAAGCTTATGGGAATAATCTGACTGCTGCTGTGGGCGAGTTAAGAGCTGACACTGACGTGTCCATTGGCGTGAATTTCAAAAAGGCGATTAGCGTTTCTGAAGTTAGAGCTGCCGAGTTAGATGCGAAACTTGAGGGTGACATTACCGCCTCGCAAGCTAAGGCACGTGCTGATTTGTTAGCAGTACTTGAATCAGCCAAAGTTAAGCCAGCTTCAAGTACTTCGGCGAATGATCTTGATGGTTTGAAAGGCCAAATTTCAAGTTTGGAACAGTCATTTGACGAGTTGCGAAATCAAATGGTTAACGACAAATCCAAGCTTGAAATTGTCGAAGCCACAGCCAAAAACGCAACGGACATCCAAACCCTGACAGACGGCATGATGTCTATGAATGGTCTGGCCCTTGATATGGTTGGAAATTACGCAGAACTACACGGTGATGTTGACGATTTAGAACTGGCGCACAAAAAATTGGCTTCTAGAGCTGACGAAATTGAAACTAAAGCGCTTTCATCTGCCAACCGTCTTCTTGCGGTTAGTCGTTTGCGGGATGCACTCGAAACGAATGGAGCGTTCAATACTGACCTTGAAAACTTGAGAAAATACACGGAGCAGGGTTCTGCGTTGGACCAGTTGATTGGTGATTTAGAACCGATTTCGAGCGAAGCGATTGAGTCAACGGTGTCGATTCAAGCTTCGTTTCAGCAGATTTCGAATGAATTACTCGCTGAAGAGCTTGCGGCACAGGTTGCCCAAGGCAGTAAGTCTGACCAGTTAAAAGCAGGTTTTGTATCTCTTTTGGGTGTAACACGACAAGATGGCAGTGCTGTTATAAGCACCAAGGAAAGTGAACTTGAAACACCGTTGAACCAAATTAAAATTGCGTTCGATGCGGGAGATTTGGCAAGTGCGATGACGGGTATCGTCGCTTTGGACACGGTGCCAACAGATACTTTTGCGTCTGTGGTCAATCGACTTGAAAAGCGTATGAAAATTGAAGATGCACAAAACAAGTTGGATGCTTGGCTGGTTTCACTTGGTTCATCTTCACTCGGGTCTGCTTCAGAATCTAAATAATTTACATTTTAAGCACCGTTCACTTGGGTTCGGCGCTGGAACAGGGATATATACATGTGGCGTTTGTTTAGCGGCATTATTAAATTGGCGATTTTGGCGGGCTTGGCGATTTTAGCCACCAATTTTTTGCTCAAAAACCAAGGGACGGTCAAAGTTGACTGGCTCGGTTACAGCCTAAATCCACCAATCTGGCTTGTGTTGGCAACTTTGATTGTTTTGGTTGTGGTGTGTGTTTTTGCTTACAACGCTTATCATTTGATTATGCGCGCACCTGGTGCCATGCGCACACGCCGTCAACGCAAACGTAAAGAAAGCGGACACGCGGCTTTAAGCTTGGGTTTGGTTGCACTTGCTGCGGGTGACGCGGAAGAGGCAAAGCGCCAGGCTTCGCGTGCGGACAGACTGTTGAAAAAACCTGCAATCACCAAATTGCTCGCTGCGCAAGCCGCTCAATTGAAGGGTGACGAGAAAGCCGCAAGACGCTTCTTTACAGAGATGCTGGAAGATGACGAAACCAAGTTTTTGGGTCTACGTGGATTGATCAACCAAGGCATTCGTGACGGTCGCGAAGGCGAGGCTTTGTTGTTGGCACGTGAAGCCAAAAACATGCGCCCAGATTCCAAGTGGGTGCTGGATGCACTGTTTGACCTTGAAACACGCGCCGGCAACATGCTGGAAGCGCAACAGGTTGTACGCGAGCAAAAGGGTCTTTCTTACATAAAGAAGGACGAAGCCAAACATCGCGAGGCGGTTTTGCTGATTTCCCACGCTCAGTCAGAACTGAAGGGGCAGCAAGCAGCAGCAGCAGCACAAAGTGCGGGTGATGCGATGAAGCTTGCACCTGACCACACGGCGGGTGCGATTATTAAAGCGGAGGCTCTTTTGGCGGCGGGTAAGGCCGAAGAGGCAGCCAAAGCGATTGAAAGGGCGTGGAAATACGCACCTCAAGAAGAGCTGGTTGGACTGTATTTACAGGCCAAAAACCCTGAAAATGACATAGCGCGTTCAAAGGCGCTACGTACGCTCGCCAAGAAAAACTATGGCGCGGCCTTGTCGAATGTTTTGCTTGCTGAGTTACTCATAGCTGAAGAGAAATTCGACGAAGCTAAAGGTTATCTTGATAAGGCTGAAAGTCAGGCACCGTCAGAGCGAATTTACAAGCTATTGGCCAGAATTTCTCAATCGACTGACGGTAGCCAATCTGAAGTTCGTGACTACCTGATGAAGGCGGCTGATGCGAAGGGTGAGGGCCGTTGGACCTGCGACGCTTGTGGCAACCAACAAGAAGAATGGTCTGCGGTTTGTGGTCAATGTCAGGAATTTGGCAAAATCGCTTGGCACGAGGACGACAGCCGTCGCTCGGTAGAATCGCTCATTCAACCTTCCATTCCGTTGTTTCCGTCCATGCGAACAGATCAAGCTGATGCTGTGGTAATCGAAGCTGAAGAAGCGGAAGATGATCATGTCATCGTCGTTGAAAACGAAGCGACAAAGGCATAAACGATGCCCAAATTGATCGGGCTGGACAAGTACGATCTGGCATTGCTGGATAGGGTACAAGATACAACGCGCGAGTCGAGTGAAGAGCTTGGCAAGCGCGTTGGTTTGTCAGCTACGGCCTGTCAACGCAGGTTGAAACGACTGCGCGAACAGGGCTACATCAAGGCCGACGTTGCGTTGGTAGAGCCTGAAACCTTGTCTCGGTCTATTACCGCTGTTGTTGAAGTTACGGTTGAACGCGAGCGTCCTGACGTTATCGACAGCTTCAAAAAAGCAATGATGGACACTCAGGAAGTCCAGCAGTGTTATTACGTCACGGGAAACACAGATTTCTATTTGTTGGTAACCGCTCAAGATATGGCGGATTACGAGGCCTTTACCCGCCGTTTTATGCAGCAAAACCCGGACGTGCGTCGTTTTAACACCAACGTTGTCATGGACACTGTGAAAGCCAGTACGAAAATTCCGGTGCCCAAAGCCTGAGCTGAAATTTTGTGGTAGTGGCTCTCACGTTACCAGCTCCGGGTTCATTCCGGAGCCACTTTGCTCTAGATTCCGGAACAAGTCCGGAAATGGGTTACCTGAACTGGATTCCGGAACAAGTCCGGAAATGGGCTTCATGCTCCGGTTTCATTCCGGAGCCTCTCTGCTTTAATTCTCAGCAAATTAAAATTCGTGGCGGTCGCTAGCTGAACAACATTTTGGCTCGTCTAAAACAGAATTGACGGACCAAAATTGCTTATGCTTTGATAAGATATATTTCCTTTTGTCCAGCCAATGGTGAGGTCCGCGATGGGGTCAATTCTTTCAACTGAGCAAATGCAGTCAGCTTTACAGGCGGTGTTGAACCCAATTGCTAAAGCACAAGGCTTGCCGAACGCCTGCTACACAAGTGAAGAATATTTCGAGCAAGAAAAAAAGGTCTTGTTTCGGGACTCTTGGGCCTGTCTGGGTGTTGCCAAAGACGTGCCAAACCTTGGTGACTACAAGCCCTACGATTATGTTGGCATTCCCTTGTTGATGCTGCGTGATGAAGACGGTGTGGTGAAAGTTTTTCACAACATCTGTAGTCACCGTGGTATGATTTTGGTTGAGGAAGCTGGGAACTCTAAGGGGGTGTTGCGTTGTCCGTATCATTCTTGGTGCTACGCTTTATCCGGTGAATTGAAAATGACCCCGCACGTTGGTGGACCGGGTCACAACAAACATGAAGAATTTGACCGTAAAGCCCATGGCTTGAAAGAAGTTTCAAGTCAGGTTTGGATGGGCATGGTGTTTGTAAATGTCAGCGGCACAGCACAACCGTTCAGCTCTTACATCGGCAAGTTGGAAAAACGCTGGGCCGAATTCATGCAAGCACCTTTGCTTCACGGTGAGAACACGTCCTTCAAGCTTGAAATAAACACCAACTGGAAGTTGGCGGTGGAGAACTATTGTGAAGCTTATCACCTGCCATGGATACACCCGGGCCTGAATTCATATTCTCGTTTGGAAGACCACTACAACATTGAAGATGAAGATCTGGCGGGGCAGGGCTCTTACGTTTACAAGCCGATCCTGTCGTCAGATGGCCGTGCTTTGCCAAAGCTGCCCAACCTTTCCAAGCAATGGCTTGAAAGTGCCGAGTATATAGCCCTTTTCCCGAACGTGTTGCTGGGTGTTTGCTACGACCACTTTTTCACAATCGTGCTGGAGCCAAAAGGGCCATCCACGACAGTCGAGCATGTCGAGCTGTTTTATTACGATGAAACAGCGGTTGGCGCTGACTATGCCGAGCACCGCCAAAAGAATTTCGACGGCTGGAAAGAGAT
>JBMYWL010000082.1:0-7190 GCA_049607365.1 Alphaproteobacteria bacterium
CTTGTCATCACGAAGTGGCGGGTTTCTTTTCGCTCTGTATGCCAGCAAAGTTGGGCTAATACGATCAATGAACTGCAGATCATCTGGACCCACATCCGTGTCCAAAGCCAAAATGTTTCGTCCTTCAAAATTACCACCTTCGCTTAGGTCGAAGATACTGTGAGCACGGGCAAAGTCTTCTTCATTCAAAAGCATTTTTAGTTCTTGAACAGACCAGACGAAAAAGTCACCTTCCTCCATTTCACCGTGAACTGATAAGTTGTCGGCATCTGTTGCCGAATAAAACGTGCCCAAAGGCGAGGTCATTTCATGCAGTACATAGTCAAACGTCCGTTTTGCCGTTCGTTTGAAATCGGCACGGCCTGTCAATTCATAAGCCTCGACGTACAGTTTCCCCAGCTGTGCTTGGTTGTAGAGCATTTTTTCAAAATGCGGGACAAGCCATGAATTGTCAGTCGAATATCGGTGGAAACCACCACCAAGTTGGTCGTTTATGCCACCGCGTTGTATAGCATCCAACGTGTGCTCAACAGCTTGTAATGCTTCACCAGCTAAGGGACCACCGTCACGGGCAATTTGCATTAACAAGCTTTGAATAGGCTCATTGGGAAATTTGGGCGCTTCAGAAAAGCCACCTTCGAGTTCTTCGTGTGAAAGCAGTACGCTCTGAATTGAAGCTTGCAGAACTTCTGCGTTTAGTTCTGTCGCTTCTTCAATCACGTTTAGATAACTGCTGATTGCACGAGACAAATCAGACGCATGTAGTTTGACTTGCAAGTTTTGCTGATGCCAAACCTGAGACCCTTGCAACAAGATATGCTGGAAGTTTTCTGGCGGAAAATAAGTACCTGTAAAGAAAGGTTTACCGTCAGGCAGCAAAAGTGCTGACAATGGCCAGCCACCGCGACCGTTTTCCAACTGTGCGGCTGTCATATATATTTGGTCGATGTCTGGGCGCTGTTCCCGATCGACTTTTATGGGGATGTAGTTCACGTTTAGAATGTTCGCGATGTCTACGTTTTCAAAGCTTTCCCGCTCCATAACGTGACACCAGTGACACGTGGAATATCCAATAGAAAGAAAGATCGGAAGATCAGCTTGTTTTGCTTCCAGCAAGGCTTCAGGGCCCCACGCGCGCCAATCAACCGGATTGTGCGCATGTTGCAGAAGATAGGGAGAGTTTTTGCTAATCAATCTGTTGACATAAGTTGGCTCACCAGTTGCCAAAAAATGCTCTGTTCTTGGTTGATACTCTTCGGGCATGCCATCGTAAATTTTGCGTAGGTTCTCATTCAGCTTAGCAGTTCGAATAATTGTTGCGTGTTCTGCTGAGGATTGCTGTGCATTTACAAAGGCGGAATTTCCGACAGAAAAAACGAGTGAAACCAAAACAAAACGCAGAATTGGGGAGATGTGACGCATCGACAGACTCTTTTTTGAAGCAATTGTTCCAACAATTTAGCATAGATACAAAAAAACAGACGTCACAAAGGAGTGTTCATGCGGATTTCAAACAGGGTTTGTCTGGTAACGGGTGCTGCACAGGGGTTGGGTGCTGCCATAAGCCGTCGGTTTATTGAGGAGGGTGCCACCGTATACCTTACCGATATGAACAAAGAAAAAGGTGAGACGCTGGCGATGCAACTTGGTGAGCGCGCCATGTTCCGTATTCAAGACGTAACAAATGAGGCCCATTGGGAAGTTCGTATGGATGAAATTCTGAAGGAGCAAGGGCGTTTAGACGTGCTGGTTAACAACGCTGGAATTTTGGAGCAGGACGAAATTGAAAATGCCGACCTAGAATCATTCAGACGGATGCTCGGCGTAAATACAGAAGGGGTGTTTCTGGGCTGTAAACATGCTGTCCGCGCAATGAAAAAGCGCAAAGAAGACACGGGTTTAAAGGATCTAAGTTCGGCTTCCATCATCAACGTATCATCACTCGCAGCAATCGTTGGGTCGCATAATCTATCAGGCTATAGCGCATCCAAAGGTGCGGTTAGAGCATTGACGAAGTCTGTGGCGTTGTATTGCGCACGAAAATCGTATGACATTCGGTGTAATTCTATACATCCGGGCTTAGCTGAAACACAAATGGCTGAAGACGTTATTTCAGTTTCGCGAAACCCAGAGCGTACGCGAGAAGCGTTTAACAGGGCGGCTCCTCTACCCGGAATGGTGCAACCCATTGACGTTGCGAATGCAGCCTTGTATTTGGCAAGCTCTGAAAGCAGGTTCACCAATGGTATAGAAATGGTGATTGATGGCGGGGCGATAGCGCAATGAGTGAGATGACATATTCAACAAATTTGAGCGGTAAAGTCGCTTTGGTAACAGGGTCGACCAAAGGCATAGGACTAGCAATGGCAGAAGCCTTTGCCGAGGCTGGCGCAAAATTGGTTATTTCCAGCCGCAAGCAAGATGAATGTGATGAGGTTGCGGCTTCATTCGTTTCTCGTGGATGGTCGGCTGTGGGAATTGCCGCAAATATTGGACGTGTAGAAGATTTGGAAAAGCTGGTTGCTGAAAGTGTAAGCGCATTTGGCGGCGTTGATATTTTAGCCTGTAATGCGGCGGTAAATCCAGCCTATGGTCCGTTGTCAAAAATTTTAGACGAGGCTTGGCACAAAATATTTCAAGCCAATGTGTTCGGGGCTCACAAACTCGCTCAATTATGCGCACCAAAAATGGTCGAACGGGGCGGTGGTTCGATTATTATGCTGGCGTCGATTGCAGGGTTGATTGGTAGCAGGAATATTGGTGCCTATGGCGTGTCTAAAGCGGCCAATGCTGCCCTAGCACGCAACCTAGCCGTTGAGTGGGGACGTAAAAACATCCGTGTGAATGCGATAGCGCCGGGACTGGTGGTCACCAAGTTTGCACAAGCCTTGTGGGATGATGAAGAACGCGCAAAAAAGGTTGTGGGTGCAACGCCACTCGGACGACTGGGTGAACCAGCAGATATTGCAGGCATGGCGTTGTTTTTAGCCTCTGGCCTTTCAAGGTTTGTTACGGGACAAACCTTGGTTGTAGATGGTGGAATGACCATGAATGACCTGTTGGCCTAGCCATAAAACTATTGCGAGTCTTTTGTTTACAACAACTTAAGACATGGCTCAGGTTTCGCAATTAGCAAATTGAAAGAGCCCGATTCTCAGCTTGCAGTTAGTAATTCGCAATCTGGGTCGCACATAGCGATAGTGTGTGACCTGTAAAACACGAGCCTGATTTTGTAATCAGTTGAGCACTAAATCGCGTTGGAGCATCTGTGTTGTTAAGATAAGTTCTATTCTCGTTAGACAGCTCTATCTTGAAGTTCCAAAGTAGTTGCTGTTTGAATTTTGAGTGTGCGGAGATTTCCAAAAGGTTCTAAGCTTATGTTTAGGTTGATGAAAAAGTTTACATATTTAAGTTTGGGCACCTTGATTGTGTCTGGGGTACTTGCATCAACCAGTCTTGAAGCCCAAACGCGTGAGCGCACGCTTGGGTTTTCGACAGACAGGGCAAGAGCGATAAAAAACTCGACCGCAACCCCGAACACGACAAAGAACAGCACCGGTAAAAATGGATTGTCCAACGCACGAGTTGCCAAGCTATCTGGCCGATGCGCTCAAATTGTTTCTCAATCCAGAAAGCTTCAGCTAAGAAAACAAAAGTTGATCAGCTCCCGTAAATGGCAGGCGTCGCAGTTGAAAGAAATTGCGCGTAACTTTGGTGATGCTGAAAAGAATTTGGCTTCCCTGTTCCAAAGATGCCGCAAAAATTAAATTAATACCCGCATAGCAATATGTTAGCAATAGGTTCTAACCCCGTCTGGGCCATTGTGAGATCTTCAGCGTAAATCTGTTGCGGATGATTGCAAAAAGTGTTTGTGAAAAAACACGAAAGAAATCCAAAAAAATACGATAATATGACAAGCATTTGTAGCTTTCAATCGCAAGGCTCGTTAGAGCTATATTGTTGTTGTTTTACTCGACGTGCTGATGAACTATTATTTTGATCTCCTCACCGATTATTTTGCCGCTCATCCGGTAATTGCGTTGGCCATTGTGTTCCTAATCGCAATGGGCGAAGCATTGTTCATCGTCGGTTTGGTTGTGCCTTCAACGGTTGTTCTGGTCAGCGCTGGAACTTTGGTTGGAATGGGTAAGCTGGACTTCACGCCAGTGTTAATAGCAACCATATTAGGTGCTATTGCAGGTGATGCTATTTCATACTGGGTTGGCCGTAAATGGGAACAGCAGGTTCGACGCATTTGGCCCTTTAGTCGCTATACTTTCTTGATGGATAAGGGTGAGGCCTTTTTTGCCAAACATGGCGGCAAGAGTGTCTTTATTGGGCGCTTCATTCCAGGAATCAAAGCTGTGGTGCCAGGGATTGCTGGCATTATGGGCATGGGTGCGTGGCACTTTACAGTTGTTAATGTTGTTTCTGCCGTCGTTTGGTCACTTGCTCACTTATTACCGGGTGTGGTTGTTGGCCGTGGTTTGGATGTTGCACAAACGTCAAACCCTCGGGTGCTGGTTCTGTTGGTAATTTTATCAGTCACAGCGGTGTTGACTTGGTACAGTTTCAAAATCGGGGCACGTATGATTTTGCCTTACGTTTGGAAGTTACGACGAAATATCGCAGCACGATTAGCACTCAACAAGTCTTGGGCGGGTAAATGGTCAGCCCGAATTTTGATGAACAGGGGCTTTGTCGTCACATCCCAAACTTATATCATTCTCGCCGCTGTGTTCTCGCTCTCGTTTTTGGTCTTGACCCTTTTCTTGTCTTACGGGCCAGATGTTATCAATTTTGACAAATCCCTAATTGCGTACTTGGCGAGCCTAAAAACGCAAGCCCTGAACCCTGTGTTGATGGTAATAAGTTTGGCGGGGAGCGTTAGTGTGCTCATTGCTGTGGGCCTGACTTTGATCTGTACTCTAATTGTGGTGGGTAGGTGGAAGTTAGGACTGTTAGCTTTAGTCAGCTTTTTGGTTTCACATTTCGTGGTCATTCTGATTGAAAACATGCTTGGTCGCCTAAGGCCCGTCACGACGTTTCAAGTAAGTGTCGAAACCTTTAGCTTTCCAAGTCACCAAACAACCATGTCACTTGTTGTTTATGGGCTTTGTGCCTCGCTGATTGCTTGGAATTTGGGTGCTTATTTCCGCCGATATGTTTTTATGTTCTTTTTCTTGCTTGTCGCGTTGATTGGTTTTTCGACCTTGTATTTTGCGTACAACTGGCCGAGCGATATTATTGCTGCTGGTCTTGTTGGGGGCGCTATCATTTTCACTTTGCTGCACATCGCAACAAAAAACCGAGATTTGAACCCGAATATCCACAAGCTAAACCCCGTATTGATTTCCTCTGTTGTGTGCATCGCTTTGACGGCTAGCCTTACCTTTCAAGTAACTCAAAATCTGGATGCGAAATTGGCGGAGGTAAAACCAGCGAGTCCAATAAATCACTTGAGCGTGGCTGATTGGCGGGCAGGGGTGTGGCTTGACTTACCAGTCGCACGTAAGCTGTTTGACGGTAAAACAGCGGAACCGATACAAATACAAACAAATATTGAGCTTGTGGAGATTTCAAAAAAACTGATGCAAGCTGGCTGGCACAAATCAAAATCTGGTGTCATAACCACGCTGACAGACTCAATTGTTCCGGCAAAGTCGAGTATCGACCAACGTTCTGTTTTACCCCTTACAAACGCTGGCACACCGCCAAAAATCGTGTTTGAAAAAATGCTAGATGCTCACACGAAAGCAGTTGCACGTGTGTGGCATACAAGTTTTACGGCAGACGGAACTGAAATTTCAGCAATTTCTGTGATGCGCGAAAAACTTAAAGAAATTCCATTCGGTTTTTCATTCGTTGAAAGAACGGCGTTCGATGGCAACACGAAATCTGAACTGTTAGAAGATATAGTTCAAGTGGTTGATGGACAAATAGAACGTTTGTCGCTTAACAACGTGCCCTATTGGTTGGTTGCGAAATAGATCGTATTATTCTTTTACGATCTCGATTGCATCGGCCAGATGGGGTGCTATTTTCTGAAATCTAGGAATAAGCTCGGCCGAAATAATTTTACGACATTCATCTGCCAATGTGTCAGGGGCTGACCCTAGCCGGCCAAAACGAGAAACCAGATACACATGTCGTGACATGGCTGGAAACGGCATGCTGAACACATCAACTTGATTTGCAAAGCGTTCAGCGTCCAGCAGGTTAAAGGGGGTTGTTAAAGTCCAGCCATTAGCCTCAACGACCATGGAAATTACAGAGCGCGATGCTTCGAATGCATATTTTCGGGGAGCGTTAAAACGTACTCGCTTAAGCTGCTGAGCAACGGCGCGACCAATGGGCATAGTCTCTGCATATTGCACCAACGGCGCTTCACCTAGCTGTTCGCGTATATCTTCTGATGGATCGATTAACCCTTTTGCAGCAACCAATACATAGGTTTCGCGTACCAAGGGTATTGATCGGAAAGCGTTCGGGTCTTCCGGCTTTACTGCTGTAATTCCAATGTCGACTTTGCGGCCTTCCAAACGCTCCACCACCAGGTCAGAACGACCTGAACTGGTGTTTATGAAACAACCAGGGAAAATTTGTTGCAAGCACATGACCATCTTGGGGACCAGTGACGCATCAAGGTCGTTGATGACCGCCAAGCCAAGCTCGGGTAGAGTAACCAAATCTAAGGCCGTTAGTTCAGTTTGTGCATCTGCATATGCTTGAAGTATTTTGTGGGCGTGACCGAGCAGAATTTGCCCTGCAGGTGTTAAGATAACGGGTCGGGATCGTCGACTCATCAGGTCCGCACCGACAGTTTGCTCTAAGGCTGAAATTTGTTGAGATACGGCAGAGGCGCTTGTGTTCATGCGTGTAGCAGCTGAAGCAACTGAGCCGGTTTCAATAACCGCAACAAAGAAACGCAGACTGCGAATTGTCAATTCAGATGGAGCGCGTGAATTGGTTTTAGCGGCCACAGCTTTAGGCACAAAATTAATCCTAAGTTTTTCGAAATGCCATATGTAGTAGCGATCTGCAATGCGCAGCCCATATATAGCAACTTATGCCGCAACCATAAACATTTGCTCGGGTTTTCAAAAGTGTGAATATGTAATTTTTGGGTGACACATATTTCATAGAAAATCACACTTCTAAATCAAAAACTGAGCTGAACGCTTCGGGTG
>JBMYWL010000083.1:0-7150 GCA_049607365.1 Alphaproteobacteria bacterium
AAACGAACTTATGTTTGCAAAAAAACAAATTTATATCACTGGACTAATCACAGGTGGCTTGTTGGCATCTCTAAGCGCACCGCTTATGGCACAGAGCCAATTTTTTCCGGCACCAGCAATTGGTAACGGCCAAGCGGCCATCTCAGCTCAGGCACAGCCCCTGTTCACAGCGCCTCAACAACAGTTCGCAGCACCTCAACAACAGCTCTCTGTTCAGCAGCAGCCATTTCAAAGTGCACAATGGGGTTCAAACACTAGTTATAACTCTGGTCAAATGATTGGCTATGGTGCTGGAAACCAAATAATCGGTTATGGCGCAAACGTCACAGCGGCACCCGTATACACAAGTTCTTACACCCAGCCAGTTGTTCAGTATCAACAGGCACCGCAATACGCCCAGTACGTTCAATCTGCACCAACTTATGCATACGTTCAGGCACAGCCGCGCCCAACAACGACATACGCCTACGTTCAAGCGCAGCCGAAACCAAGTGTTGCTCAGTACCAATATTACGCAACATCTTACCAGCCTATTCTGCCTAAGCCGCAAGTTTACACAGCGACTTATAATTCGGGTTACGCCCACACCGGTGCGACTTCATCTTACTCTCATGGCCCAAAAAACCTTGTGCCATACAAAAGATGTGTTGCCGGCTGTCAGGAAGCTTGCTCACAAAATTTATCGTTCTTGTCACATTGCGTAAAGGCGTGTGCTTATTTGGTAAAAGCGTCAAAACCACAACAGTCTACACCCGTCGATTGGAAACGCGTTGGTGCCACCACTGGTCATGCAGTCATAAATGGCAAACGCTGGTAATTTACCGATCCAGTAATTCACCAAACCAGGTTTCACCAAACTGGGCCAAATCAAATTTATAGGGGCAGCTTTCGGGCTGCCTTTTTTGTGAGCAAAATACGGGTGTGGACGTCGCCAGTGCTTTCTGATTAAAGTTCAACAGAACACCTAAAGGACAAAGACATGCTCGACGCAATCAAACGACACAAAACACCAACCACCATTTTGGTTGCAGGTTGCATCTCTATGATGTTGGCGTTTGGTTTTAGAAATTCATTCGGCGTCTTTATTGCCCCCTTAAGCAGTGAGCTTGGTTGGGGTCGCGAGTTACTTGGCTTGTCACTGGCCATCCAAAATTTGATGTGGGGCGTCAGCCAACCGATAGCGGGCTATTTGGCGGATAGGTATGGCTCCGGTCGTGTCATTGCTGTTTCAGCGCTAATCTACGCAATCGGGTTGTTTGGCTCATCCCTAATTTTCTCTGCCAGTTCCGCACACATATTTGCGGGCTTGCTGATTGGCATTGGCTTGGGCGGTACCAGCAACGCAATAATCTTGTCTGTCGTTGCTCGCTCAGCACCCGTCGAGCGACGCTCCCTGACCTTGGGCATCGCCACCGCCGCAGCCTCTGGCGGTCAATTGATACTCGTGCCTTTTGCTGCATATTTCCTCAAAGCTTACAGCGTACAAGGGTGTTTGGTTTTGTTCGCGATGCTCGCCTTTATCATCCTTATGGTCAGCCCGTTCTTGTCCGGCAAACCATCAGCACCGCAAAAGAACGAGGCAAAACAAACGATTGGTGAAGCTTTGAAAGAAGCTTTTACCCACTGGTCCTACCTGTTCCTATTAGCGGGCTTTTTCGTTTGCGGTTTTCACGTCACGTTTATCGGTTTGCACTTACCCGGTTTCCTCATTCAACGTGGGTTTTCGGTTAGCATCGGGGCGTGGGCGATTGCGCTGATTGGTGCTGGTAACATTATTGGCGCTATATCAGCCGGATACCTCGGCAGCTTCATCAGTAAATCATATTTACTGTCCAGCATTTACATAAGCCGTGCTGTTGTCATTTTACTGTTTATTTACATGCCGATGAGCACCTTCACCATCATCGCCTTTGCGCTAATTATGGGCTTGCTCTGGCTGTCGACCGTTCCGTTGACATCTGGACTTGTCGGTCAAATCTTCGGCATGCGTTACATGGCCACCCTGTTCGGCCTTGTCTTCTTGTACCACCAGCTGGGTGCGTTTTTGGGCGCGTGGCTTGGGGGGTATTACTTTGACAAAACTGGGTCTTATGACGCGGTTTGGCTCATGTCGATTGCACTTGGTGTGTTTGCTGCTGCCATCCACTGGCCAATCAAAGACCAGCCAGTTGAGCGTTTGACCGCTGTTGGGTGATGACCACCACCCAACGCCTGCCAGATTTTCTACAAACCCACCGCTGCTAAGGCTTCGGCCTGACGTTTGCCCATAAGGTCTGTTTCAAAACCTTCGATCAGGTTGTTGAACATTTGGTACCAGTTCAACTCTGCATCCAAGTGAATATACACTGAGCCCAAACCAACAGCAGCACGGTCCATGAACACAAACTCTGGCGGAATGGTTACCCCGCCCTGTTCGCGTAAGGCCTTGTGTACATCTTGCACAATGCCCGCACCTTTCTCGATCCCGCTGGTTTCACTTATGCGCAATTTTTTGTCCTGCAGTACCGGTGCGTACAAGAAATCTGCCCAAAGGTCCAAAACCTCAATCAAATCTTTGCTAAGGTTTTTAAAGCCCCAGCTTTCAAAGGCAGCAACAGCGCGGTCTTCGTCTTGGTCAATCTTGGCACGATAAAGCTCAACGGTGCCTTCAATGAATTTGGCTGAGAATTTACGCACACAACCAAAATCCAACAGATTGACTTTTCCGTCATCTGTAAACGCGTAATTACCCAAATGTGGGTCACCATGAACCACACCAAAATGGTAAAGTGGTAGGTTCCAAGTGTAGAACATGCGCTCGGCCATGCTGTTACGCTGGTCTTGGTCCAAGCCCTCCTTCAACAAGGACATCATCGGACGGCCTTCCAACCACGACATGGTCAACAGTTTAGAGGAAGAAAGCTCTGTGTGGATTTTTGGCACATTCACCAAACTGGTGTCGAAATGGGCGAATTCTGCTGCAAATATATGCCGAAACAATTCTGTGTGTTTTGCTTCCAGACAATAGTCCAGCTCTTCACGAAGTCGCTCCGTCACTTCATCCAGCGCCAAGCTTGGGTCAATCGCCTTGTCAAACGCACGGTAAGCTTTTAGCGCCAATTTCAACTGCGTTACGTCAGCTTCTACAGCAGACGCCATGTCTGCGTACTGCAGCTTACAGGCCAGCGCTTCACCAGTTTCAGACGTGGCACGGTGCACCTGACCAAGGGACGCAGCTGCAGTTGCTTCACGTTCAAAGTCTGCAAACTTGCTTTGCCAGTCAGCGCCAAGCTCTGACTTCATCCGGCGGCGAACAAATGGCCACGACATGGCGGGTGCATTGGACTGTAGCTGGCGCAATTCTTCGGCATATTCTTTTGGCAAAGCCTCTGGAATGGTCGCAAGTATTTGCGCGGCCTTCATAATCGGGCCTTTAAGGTTTCCAAGGGCAAGCTTCAACGCCTCTGAATGCTGGTCCTTGTCCAGCTTTGTGCCCAACACCTTGTTTGACGCCAACTTCCAAGCCAATCCACCAACAGCTTTTGACACACCACCATAACGCTTTACACGACCAGTTAGATTGTTTTCGTCCATTGCTTTGCTTTTCCTTCAGCACCAATTCCACACTTGTTGCGAAATCTTTTAAAACAAGGTTCCGCAACAGGTGCGGAACAGAAGTCCTTAACCAACCTCCATAGTTTCAAGCTCGTCAATGAAGCCCGAAATCATCGACAGACCTTGGCTCCAAAATGCCGGATCCTTTGCGTCTAGTCCGAAAGGCGCCAAAAGTTCCGAGTGGTGCTTGGTGCCGCCAGAAGCCAGCATGTCCAAGTATTTCTCGGCAAACCCGTCTTCCGCGTTTTGATAAACAGCGTAAAGAGAATTCACCAAGCAATCACCAAAGGCGTAGGCATAAACATAAAACGGCACGTGAATGAAGTGGGGAATGTAAGACCAGAAGTAAGGGTAATCATCACCCAACTCCACCGAACTGCCCAAGCTTTCAATTTGGGTTTCCATCCAAATTTCGTTCAGGTCCTCAATTGACAACTCGCCCTGACGACGACGATCATGAACCGCGGTTTCGAACATGTGGAACGAGATTTGGCGAACGACTGTGTTCAACATGTCTTCCACCTTACCAGCGAGCAGAATGCGCTTGGCTTCAGGGTCCGTTGTCGCGTTCAGCAATGAGCGGAAGGTTAGCATTTCGCCAAATACTGATGCTGTTTCCGCCAAGGTCAAAGGCGTGCTGGACATCAGGTTACCCTGCTTCCCTGCCAAAATTTGGTGAACACCGTGACCCAATTCGTGCGCCAGCGTCATAACGTCGCGCACTTTGCCTTGGTAATTCACCAGCAAATAGGGGTGGACAGATGGCACGGTCGGGTGGGCAAAAGCACCGGGTGCCTTGCCCTGACGGACCGGCGCGTCAATCCACGCATTATCAAAGAACTTCTTACCCAACGCACCTAGCTCTGGCGAGAAGTCAGAATAAGCCGCCAAAATTTTGCTTGTTGCGTCTTCCCATGGAATTGGCTTCAGGTCTTTCTGCGGCAAGGGTGCGTTACGGTCCCAGTATGCCAGCTTGTCTTTGCCCATCCATTTGGCTTTAAGCGCGAAGTATCTGTGTGACAGCTGTGGGAAGGACTCACGAACCGCTGACACCAACGCATCAACAACTTCATCTTCAACTTGGTTCGACAGGTTTTGCGAAGATACAGGACGTTCAAAACTGCGCTTTGTGTCTTCAATCTCTTTGTTCTTCGCCAAGGTGTTGGTTATTTGGGCAAACAAGCGACCATTTTGTTTCAGCACAGCCCCAAACGTTTGCGCCGCGTTCTTTCTTACGTCCTCCGACGGGTCGGAAAGCTTGTTCATAATCTCGGCAGAGCTCAGTTCTTTTCCTTCAAAGCTAAAACGAAGTTCGGCCATTGTTTCATCAAACAGGCGTGACCACGCAGCTGCACCTGTGACACTGGTTTCATGAATGTAGGTTTCAAGCTCGTCTGACAACTGATGCGGGCGGAACGAGCGCACCTGTTTGATCCATGGTTTGTAGCGGGTTAAAGCCGCACTCTCCGCGAACTTAGTTTCAAGCGCTTTGTCTTCAACGCGGTTTAATTCAAGTGTGAAAAAAAGTGCGTGGTTTGAAATTGCGTTTGCACGTTCACGTGCGTTTTGCAGGAAACCCGCAACGCCATCAGCCGTCATGTCACCCGCATAGAGCAAATAAGCATATGACATAAGCCCGCCCATGACCTCACCCGCTTGTTCGTATTTGCTGATTGCTTCGGCCAACTGATCCCCAGACAAAGAGTTCAATTTGCCTTCGTATGCGGCAGCGAAAGCAATTGCCGCTTCCTCTGATTGATTGAAGTCAGCGTCAATTTTGGGGTCGTCTTTGCTGGAGTAAAAGTCTGATAAATCCCAATTTGGAAGTTTCCCTAGATTCGACTCCACTGAAGATGCATTTGTTGCCATGTCGCTGATACCTTACCCGTTGATCTTACTTTTAAATTTAGGATAGAGTAGACGGAATGAAAGGGCCAAGTGCCTTACAAATTTGCAATGTGGAATTGAATACGTGAAAGCTTCTGATTACCAGTCCCTGCCCGGCATGTTTTTTCAAATGGCAAAAGAGCACCCCAAGCGTGATTTTTTGTCGATTAAAGAAGATGGAAGGTGGAAAAGCAAAACTTGGCGTCAGTCAGCAGATGAAGTTCGCCACCTTGCGACAGGACTGAAACATCTGGGCATTCAACCTGGTGAGCGCGTTGCACTTATCTCAGAGAACAGACCTGAGTGGGTCATCGCTGAACTTGCGATTATGGCAATCGGCGCAATCGCGGTTCCGGCCTACACCACAAACACAACCAGCGACCACAGCCACATTCTAACGAACTCGGGTGCATCAGCCGCTATTGTTTCGACACGTGCGCTTGCCAAACGCTTGCTTCCCGCTGCCCTTGAATCCACCAGCTGTCGGTTCGTTGTCACAATTGAACCTTTGCTCATCCAACAGAAACTTGAAACAGACGTTCATGTTTATGACGCCGTTTTGGCGACGGGCAAAGACAAGGGCAACAAAGAAAACAAGCTGGTTGACGAAGGCTTGGAAGACTTAAGACAAGAAGATGCTGCTGTCCTGATTTACACCAGTGGCACAGGCGGCGCACCAAAAGGTGTTGTTTTGTCCCACCGTGCGATTTTGACAAACTGCATGGGTGCGAACGAGGTTTTGGCCGATTGGAGCCTTAGACACGAATCTTTCTTGTCGTTCCTACCCCTAAGCCATGCCTACGAGCATATGGCCGGACTTCACTTCCCAATCTCCCTTGGTGCAACGATTTACTTCGCGGAAAGCGTCGACAAACTGGTTGAGAACATGGGCGAAGTTAAACCGACAATTATGACCGCTGTTCCACGCCTACACGAAGCGATCCGCACAAAGATTATTCGCGGACTGGAAAAACAAGGGCAAGATGGTGGAAAAGGCAAACTGCAAAAGCAGTTGTTTGATCGCACGATTGAGCTTGGGCGTATGAAAGCCGAGGGCAAGACCTTAAGTACTGGTCAAAAAATTCAAGATCGCGTTTTGGAGCGTTTGGTCAGGGCCAAAATTCGCAACCGTTTCGGTGGCCGTCTTAAAGCTATGGTCTCCGGTGGTGCTGCCTTAAACGAAGAGGTTGGTTTGTTCTTTGAATCTATCGGCCTGTGTATTCTTCAAGGTTATGGCCAAACGGAAGCGGCACCTTTGTTGACCGTTAACCGCCGCAACCCCAACAAGCTGGAAACCGTTGGCCCAGCCGTTAAGGGTGTTACCCTGAAAATTGCACACGACGGTGAGGTCATCGCCCAAGGTGGTAATTTGATGAACGGTTACTGGAAAAACGACAAGGCCACCAACGAGACAATCATCGACGGTTGGCTGCACACAGGTGACATTGGTGAGCTTGATGCAGATGGTTACCTGACCATCACGGATCGTAAGAAAGACATCATCGTAAACTCTGGCGGTGACAACGTTAGCCCTGCACGTATCGAGGGATTCTTGACACTTGAAAACGAAATTGGCCAAGCCATGGTCTATGGTGATAAAAAGCCAAACCTTGTGGCGATCATCGTGCCAGATCAGGAATTTCTAAACGAGTGGTGCAAAGCCAACAAC
>JBMYWL010000084.1:0-7012 GCA_049607365.1 Alphaproteobacteria bacterium
GAACGTTGAGGTTTCTAAAAACTAGATACCAAGTTCAAGAACCAACCACGTTCATTGCGTGTGTGATCTTCAAGATTGCTGGTTACACCACCATAGTTGTAACCGACACCAAACTTGGTGTTGTTGCCAAAGCGATAATATAGCGAACCAACAACAGCGGTTTTCAGCTCTTTTTGATCTGATACAGACATCAAGCGGCCTTCGAGTGTTGCGTTCAAGCGTTCTGTCAACTTAAGATCGCCTTTAAGAATGCCCAATTGTACCAGTGTTTTAGACCAATCTTGAGAGGTGCGATTGGTTGTTTGCTTACCCAACTTAAGACCTGCCTTTGCACCAATGCGTAAACGCTCCGATATGCGGTACGAAGCTTCAACAGAGAACAAGTGTGCAATCTGACTAAGCTGAGACGCATTCAACTGAACTTCAGGCGGTAGGTCGTACAAGAAGGTGTACATCATCAGTGCTGCTAAATCGTCTTTGTTTTCAGGTCTATACGCAGTTCCCAAGCTGGCGCGTGCAAATTTACCAAGGTCAAGTGAAGAACCATTGTTACGAGACAAGAGTGCTTCTAGTGACGCGGTGCTGTGCCAATCACGCCCATGGATTTGCTGCTCTAGTTTCACACCGTAGTTGTCACGACGTGTTTGCTGCGCATGGTCACGGTCGAACGAGTACTCGAACTTACCGTTAAAGGAGTAGGTGGACGCCTTTTTCTTGAACCCTGTTGATAGGGCGAACTTTTCTATGTCTGATATTTCACCATATTCGGCAAGAAAGTCGAGCTCCAGCGCATCGGTCGGGTTGTAAACAAGGCCTGTTGATGTTGTGACGCCTGTTACTTTGCCATCTTGCAGGTAAGATGTCGCAGCGGCAGTCATAGCCAAGTTGTCTTTCAATCGACGCTTACCATTCAAAATCAGTTTGCCGTCTTTCAACATGTGACTGCCGTCAGAACCGTCACCAAATTGATATGAAAGGGTATACTCGTCGTTGTTCAAACCAACATATTTGGCACCTACACGTAAAGTGTTCGGGTTGCGGGATCGTACAAGGGCATCGACAGTCAAGGCCAATTTATCATTCAGTTTGTAGTCCGCACCAAGTCCCAATGCCACGTCACCAAGTTTCCCCTTGTCACTAAGGTTTGCAGTTGTGTTTGCACGAAGCGCCAATCTTTCGCTTATGGCGTGCTGCATTGCTGCGGCGAACGCGTAAGATGTTTCACGATTTGAGCGAGATATCTTGGCACCTATTTCGTATGTCGTTTTTGTAGACGGCACCCATTTGTAGGACAGCTTTACATTTGATGATGGGCTGACAGAGGGGGAATTGATAACCACGTGGTCAGCTGCAAGCTTCACGGAGTCAGTTTCGTTTGTTTTGACTTCGGCGACAAACTGAAAAGCATGGATATCTGCGTCTTTTACGCCTGAATCGTCAATGAAACCCTTACTTTTGTGCTGATAGTTCAGATTGACAAAACCTTCTTTTTTTATGAAGTCACCCAAGCTGATGTTGGCTTCGATGTTTTGTGCGGTTGAAACTTTGGTTCCATCGCCAACCGATACGCTTTTCACCCAGTTGAAACCGGAATCCTCAGATAGATATTGGGTGGACTGGTCGCCCTTACTGGCGGCAACTTCAGCTTTTATGTAGGTGTCTTGGGTGTGGCGAAGGGTTGCATCAACTGAAGCGATTTTAAAGCTGCTTCCGTTTGCTGTTTTACGCTTCGCACTTACACCGACACCCAGTTGGTTGTATAACCAAGCAGATCCGCGTGCACCAATGTTAAGACCTGAATCACTAACTTTGACATCAGTGTGCGAGTAGTTCACCACAATAAATACTTGATCATTCTCACTGCCATCCAAGTCAAAAATGTCAGACGCCAAATATGAAGTTGGCAAGGCCTTGTTCAGGCTTAGGCGACCTCGGCGGTAGTCCATTGTGTAATCTTGGTTCATGGACAGGGCTTTTGTGCTGCTGATTAAACCAGTGACCGGGTCAATCAACTGAACTTCAACAACTTCCGTTCCTGGCAACACATCGGAATGGCGAAGGTAGAAATTGGACCCACCATTTGCACGGAAACGGACATAAGATTTGTGTGTATCTGGTTTAGCGCCATAAGCATCGAAAACAACGCGTGGCTCGCCATAAATTGTTGAATCTCCATACGCGATACAGGTTTTGTGACGATAAGCGAGTTCATCTTCGGTCAGTTCTTCAGCTTCAGTTTGTAAGTGTAAACGTCCGCCGTAAATAACGCTGTTTTCCCGAACAAAGGCGCTGTCTTTTAGCTCTGCACGGACTGAACCCCAAACACCATAATTAGAATTTCGCTCAATTCGTACATAGAACTTACCTGTCGTAGGTGCCCCGTTTACAATTGAGCTAGAATCTCCGAAAACTGGATAGTAACGGGCAGGGTCAATCATTTTCCGGTAAGCGTCTTTACGTTGGTCCGTGAAGTCGCTGAACAGTCCTTTGATGTCTCCTGTACCTGTGTCAGCCATCAAGGTGATCAAAACGTTGCCTTTGATGCGTCCTTTAAAATAACCAGCAAGACGGCCTTCCACTACGACACCTTCTTTAACACCAGCTTCTAAATGCCGCAGAACAGCTTCTTGAGCGGTGATGTCAAACATGCCGAGGTAGACTGGACGTCCAACGGGAATTGCTTCTCCGAATATTTCCTGGTCACTGAGTTGTTCTGTCGTAACCTCCAGTGGCATAAACCACTCTTTTTCGAATTCAGTTGCTGTTTGGGGAATGGCACCTGATACGTTTCGTGGATCAACAGAAGTGTTGCCTGAAACATATTTTTGCACTGGAAAGTTAAGGACAGACATTAAGCCAGCCGACAAACGCGTGGTTTTCGGGTTTTCGTCTATTGGCCCATAGCCTGCAGGCAAACTTTCAGTGTGGAGTTTTAGCGTGATGTTTTCACCAATCCGGTCATCAGGAAGTGCGGCACATGGAATGCTGTAGCGGCCAAATTTATCTGTTGTTATCCATTCGCCGTTAACGGTGAACAGTTTAGCACCCGGAATACCCAGCTCTGTCTGTGTGGTTTTCGGGTTGAATCCACGCTCATCTGGGTGGTCCATTTTTCCGTTCCCGTTTTTGTCATCAAAGACACGGCCAATAAGGGCTGAACATTGAAACACGGGTTCACTAGCCAAGGTTACCCTAGCTTGAGAAACCCTCGACAGAGCATTGCCGTTGGTATCCTGCAACTGCGCAGAGTTCTGGATGATGCCATTGGACGAGTTAGTCACAATGCGCGTGACATAGGTTATTTTGACCGATTTATTCGCTGGGATTGAGTTAAATGGTGTCTGGAGGCTTGATTGAATTTTCCAAAC
This sequence comes from Alphaproteobacteria bacterium, assembly GCA_049607365.1. Classification (GTDB taxonomy): domain Bacteria; phylum Pseudomonadota; class Alphaproteobacteria; order UBA7985; family JBMYWL01; genus JBMYWL01. Next base: position 3,369 of record JBMYWL010000084.1, read on the forward strand.
AAGACCAGATGAGTTTTCTGAAGGTTCCAGACGCAAGGTTTGTTGACTGCCATCATCAATATCAACAGAAAGAACGGCTGTGTTTGGGACATAAGCCAAGCTGGATGGTAAGTTATCAACCACATTAAAGTTTGATGTCGGGTATTGCCCATCGTTGGAGATTAAAAGCTCGAAAGACACGATGTCGCCAATAGCAGCAGAGGTTGAGCTGGTGGTTTTCACGAGGCTCATTTCATCCAATGTGGATTTAGGGTCTAGGGGAATGTGGTTGTTGCTCAAAAACGGTTGGTTCTCGGCATAACGAAACCGCAAGTGATACTCGTATGCTGCATTTAAGTTTGCAACTGAGTAAGTTGCCCCAATTTCACAATAGTTTGCTTGTGGTTGTTGATTACAGCTCGCCGTGTCAAACATGTTCGAAGACACTGGTCGAATGATTGACTTGTCCAGATAATCCGACGGTGGAACAATCTTAAATGAATATGCTGAGGAGGAGGTTGGGCAATTCGTGGTTGCACCCACATTGATGTCAAAACGATATGAACCAGATACATCAGTTATTTGTCCCTGTTGCCCAGTTGCGACACACGTATCAGGCAAATGCTGACCTGAAGACCCAACAAGATAAACTTTCGCACCAGAGATTGGGCTTAAGCTGATTGCATCATAGATCGTTCCGGTTGAGTCTAAGGTGATAAGGGTAGGCGTTTCGCCTTCCTCATAAACATCAGACGAATCATGAGATGTATCACTTGCCTGTACTGAGGAAGCGGTGCCAAAAGCCTGACTGTTGTTTTCGACATTTATGGAACCACTGACAAAGGGTCTGAAATCAAATTCAAACGAAACTGTGACAACCTCGTTTGTTTGAAGTTTGCCAGTTGTTGCGAGTATATTGGCGGCAGCTTCATTTAGCCCAGCCTTTGCGATGAAGTTGGGGTTTATCTCAGCAAAGAAACTGTCTGGTTTCAGGTCAAAGACAGGTTCACCAACACGTACCAATTCTCCTTTGCCCGCGAAACTATCAACCAAATTGTTTTCAATTCGATCAAGCAGAATTGCAGTATTACCTGTGTTTAGAACTGAGATTTGCAATTTAGCGGTGTAAAGATCCCCACCGATGAATTTTGGTTGCTCGATCAAATGCTGAGAAACGTTCAGGGTCGGCAAGGCTTTACGGTTTATGAACGTACAACTCGCAGTTTCTGATGATGCCAACTCGAATTCAAAATTCGTGGTATCAAGAACGCCATCTTCATCCAAATCCGTTGGTAGGATTAGGCCATCGTTGTTTTCCAAGTCACATTTAATGTCGACTAAGTCCCAACCATCTTGCTGGATTTCATTGATGTTGTGAACGCCTGGTAGAATGTCGCTAAACACCAAGGTGCCAGCTTCATTGGACGTTGTAATTTCAGCAGTGGAGATTGAACCATCTTTGTTGATTAAGCTGGTCTCAAACTCAAATGTTCCATCACCGTCAATTGTTTCTTTCTTCAGTGTGAAAGTACTGTTTTTCTGGTTTGTGAATTCGCAATCGATGTCCTCAAAAGCGTCAACGTCCAATTGAACTTCGTTTGAGACTTCATCTACCTCTGTTCCACCGTCTGGGTCGACGCATTCAACGGAACGTAGGGACCAACCGGCTTTTGGTGTTTCGGCAAGTGTGTGGGTGCCAATGTCAACGGCTTGGTATCCGCTGTCGCCTTTGTTTTCATATGTGGCAACTTCAACGTTCAGTTCTGGGAAAGAAGAGGTGAATTCAAAGACATCGTTTCCACCAATTGCGGTTTTGCGAACAATAACGCGGGATTGCTTGTCTAAAACAGCGGTAGAGGAGTTGTTTGTTTGGTCAGGGTCTGTCGCATTTGTAGCAACTGAAATTGTTGCGGTGTTTACCATTTGGTTACTGTGAACCGCGGCAAATACTTGTGAAACAAACATCATGGCAATTGCCATAGCGCGGATCGTCCAGCATGCGACTTTTAAGCCGATCTGGAGAAGTGCTATAACAATGTAGGTTAGATTAACCCAGCGCATGAAATGCCCAAACCTTATAAATTGGACGCAGTATGTGCGTCAGTTTTTGTGAAAAGCATCAAAATAAATAAAGTCAGAGGGTGCTTGCGCACCCCCTGTTTTCATTGTGTGTTTAAGGGTTGAGTTTTACTGGCTTTTTGCTTCAGCGCGTGCTGGCTGAATAGTTTGAGACTTGGTCTCGCTCTTTACGCCACCTTTTGAGTCTTCGTACTGAGTACGGTCAGAGCTGAACTGTACTGGAACGATAACTGTAACCGTACCGCCGTTAACAACGTCGATTTGTGACTTGATGCTCTGGTCACCAGCGTTTCCGCCGCTTCCTTCAGAACAAGCCGAACCAAGATCATCAGCTGTACATGTCCAAGCTTCGGCAAGTGTCGCACCAGCTGGGAGTAAGTCGGCAATTGTCGCGCCAAACGCGTCAGATGGGCCTGCGTTGGTGATAACAAGTTCGTACGATGCAGTGCCACCAGGAGTATAGGTGTCTGTATCAATCGGACGTTTCACGATCGCAAGGTCAGATTTTGGTGCGTATTTGTCAGCTACGTCGTCTTTTGCTTCAGCTTTCACACCGGATTGTGGGTCTGAAACAGCTGCCACGTTTACGACTTCAGGTGCAGTCATGTTAGACGCAAACATTACGTCAACCACGATGCTGATTGAACCTTTGCCACTGCCTGGAACAGTTGCGCCAACCATAGTGAAGTTTGTTGAACCCTCTACACCGCCTTCAGAGATTTTACCACAAACCGCGTCGCCTGTTGCTGTACACGCGATGTTGCCTAGGATTGTTACGCCTTCAGGTAGCTGGTCGCCAATGGTCGCAACAGCGTTTGTCGCACCAGAGTTTGCGATCTCAATAACATACTGGCCTTTTTCACCAGGTGTATAGGTTTCAGATTTGTCAGTTTTGCTGATTTTGAACGCAATATCTGATTCAAAAGATAGATCCGCTTGGCCAGTGTTGTTCTTTGGGTTTGAGTCTTCGTAACCTGTACCGACTGTTACCGTTGCAATGTTTGACAGAATGTCTGGGAATGCTGTGGCTGCGTTTGCTGAACTTGTCATGGCCATCATTGAACCCATAACGATAACAGAAACACCGGCGTAACGTTTTAAATTACTATACATGGAAAAACCTCTTTCTCTTCATTTTGTCCCATTTATTGGGAACTGCTTTTTGAACTTCGTAACCATCAATGCCGAACAACAAATCCTCATAAGTTGCACAGCTTTGAGTTGTGATGGCGTCATTGCCTTCGCTTAAAGAGGGAGGCAACGCATGTACCAATATTAAAAGTTGAGTGATTTTTAGTTTTTTCAGCGTTTTCCAGGAGTGATTCCAGGTTTTTGATGCGCTGCCGCAACAGTTTCTGTTGCTCAACTTAAAAACCGTTGCATCTGAGCAACACACACGTTTTAAGGGTGGTTAGGCCATGATTTGATGCCAACATTTGCCCGTATGTAAATTTGTCATTTGGCAAATTATTTTGATTTTCATGGGATCAAAATTGGAATCTAATCTATAGTGATCAAGTGGCACACTTTGCCAATTTCTGTCGGAATGACAGTTTTGTCTGTGTGACGGTCAAATTGCAGGGGAA
>JBMYWL010000085.1:0-6934 GCA_049607365.1 Alphaproteobacteria bacterium
CTGTCAAATACTGAGCGTTTATGCCGTTACCACTTAATTGCAGGCTTTGTTGTTCCATCAAGGATATCAACGGTGAGATGACCAGCACGGTTCCACGCAGCATGATTGCTGGAAGCTGATAACAAAGGGATTTTCCAGACGCGGTCGGCTGCACCACAAGCGCATCTTGCCCGGACAAAAGAGCGCTAACGGTCGCTTGTTGAAAAGGGTGTAAGCGTTCAACATCAAAGCTTAGATGCGCCGAGTCCTGAATGTCATTGTGAAGGTCCAAATCTCCCCCTTCACCTTCAGATGACGAGGGGTTCAAAGGCATTTTAGAAGGCGTTTCTGAAAGCGACTTTCCAGCCACTTCCGGCCTAATACTGGACTGTATTTCCTGTGTATCGGGGATAAAATTTCCTAATGAACAATCTAGATTTAGCATGTCGCACAAAATCAGCCACAAGCAAGGTTGATCTTGTGCTCCAAGTAATAAAGTCAAGCTTGTGTCTGGCCAACTGATTTCTAACGAGATCTTGTGTCTGTAAAGCCATAAGCAATTTTCCTAAGCTTTTACTTTAAGAAATTCGCGGAAGCGCTTGCGATTCGAATCTAGGGTTTATAGATTCGACTCCATAGCTAATGGGCTAGCCATATTTCAATAGCCCCAAAATCTCATACCTTGCGAGATCATTACTTAAAGGAATTATTCATGGTGGAAAGAACTTCCATTCGTCAGCCTGCGGTCGCTGTTAAACGATTTAAAAACATGCTGACCCACAGCTCTTCCGCCGTGGTTTTGGCTGCTCTCGCTTTTGGCACCATTGCCGTTTCAACTTCACTGCCCGTCGCGTCAGTTGACGCCCAAAACCGTACTTCAGCGGTTGTGCCAATTAGCGAAGACGAGTTCATTAACCCAACCGGCTTAGGCTTGTTGAGCAGTGCCGTACCTGCGCCTTATGAAATTGAAGAGCCTTATCAGCCAATCGCCAACCAAATAGCGGGCCAAGTTAACGCGGGCCTGTCTTCTGGTGAAACCCAAATTGTTGCACCAACAGCAAGCCGCGTAAGAGCCTTTGATGTCAGTGGAGATTCCACAGACATGGCAGCGCTTGACAGCAATATTCCAGGCATGCACACACCCGCTCTACCAGCCAGCATGAACCCAGCGCTACGCTCAAACAATGTTGCTGTTTCTGCTTCCGCCAGCGCATCTGGTGCACAACCGCTTCCAGCTGCATTTTTGGACACGGAAACACAAAACACAAGCGAGTTTCAAAGCGCTAGCCTTTCTGCAAACCGCGTTGAGCCAAGTTCCAACCTGAACATCAGCGATGATTTGGTCATTCCACCGGTTACGGTTGCAAACAATTTACCTGCTCCAAGCGGTTCGGTTGGCGAACCTTCGACATCACGTGTTGAAGTTTCCAGCCCAGCACGTAATGCAAGAACCAGCCCCAACAAAGATTTAGCGTTCGTGACACGTAAGTTGGACTCTGTTGGCATCAACAGCCAGAAACTTCGCGGTCGCATCGGCACCGGTCTTATTGCACGGCCTGATTACATCGGTTCAAACGAGTCAAAACTTCAAATGATCCCGGTCATTGACATTGAGTACAAGGATCGTGTTTTTGTTTCCACAGAGCGCGGCATTGGTGTCAAAGTGTTCAACAAAGAGAAATTTGACGCAAACGTATTTGGAACCTGGCGTCGCGGACGTGACGCTGAAGGCGACATTAAAACTTTTCAGGACAGAGACGGCTCAGTTGCACTGGGTTTAGAAATCGGCTCATCGTTTGGTCCTTTCCGCGTTTCACTTAACAGCGATTACGGTGTAAGTGGTGACATAAAGGGCGCGAAATCAGATTTAGATTTAACTTACAGCCAAGCGATCGGCAGTAAGTTCAATGCAAAGTTTGGTTTAGGCCTTCGCGGTGGAGACAGCACGTACATCGACTCACTGTTTGGTGTGTCTGCCAGCGATGTTTCAGCTGGCGCGCCAACAATCACTCAATCCAATGAATTCAGCGCCGGACTTGTTGATATTCACACTGGCATTGATGCTGCGTATTTCTTAACGCCAAACATCTCGTTGAACTTGGGCTTAGGTGCTTCCATGTTAACTGGCGAAGCTGCCAAGAGCCAAATTGTTGAAGAATTAGGTTCAAAAACACAGTGGAACACAACAGTATCAACCCAGTTCAAATTCTAGGGTGTGGACTCAATTCAAATTCTATTTTGAAACGAAAACAGGATCTGAATTGGGTTCACACCCTAAGTTTGGGTATGTAGGCTGAAACTTCAGCCAAAAATTCAAAAAATCGAAATGGCTCGTTGAAAGACGGGCCATTTTTGCGTTTAGTGCAGGTCTTGCTTCATCTACCCGTTGAAAGACCAACATGTCACAAAACCCGCCTATTGCAGCCCAAAAACAAAACCTGATTGAGCAACACGGCATTCAACGGAATGACCCTTATTCTTGGTTAAAAGCTGAAAACTGGCAAGAAGTCATGCAGGACCCAAGCGTTCTGGACCCTGAGATACGTGAATACCTAGAAGCAGAGAATGCTTATACCAACGAATTTATGACAGACACCGAAGCTGCTCAAGAATTGCTGGTTGGGGAATTACGCGGACGCATAAAAGAAGATGATGCCTCGGTCCCGGTCAAAGACGGGCCGTACCTTTATGTCAGTCGTTATGAGACAGGTGCGCAATACCCCGTGTTCTTAAGGCATAAGCTAAGTAAGGACTATGCCTCAGAGCAAGAAGATCTGGACCAATACCCGGCACAAACGGAAGTTATATTGGACGGCAACGTCGAAGCTGAAGGGTCAAGCTACTTTGCATTGGCCGCTGTTAGTCACAGCCCCAACCATAAGCTGTTGGGCATTGCCGTCGATAAGAACGGCTCAGAATACTATGATTTGGAAATCAGGGACCTTGCCAAGAAGAAGGTTGTTGATGTGCTCACCCAGATTTCTGGCGATTTCGAGTGGTGTGCCGACAACAAATCAATCGTTTATACTACCCTCGATGACAGCCACCGACCGAGCAAAGTATATTTACACAAGTTTGGCGACGAACGTGATACAGACGAGCTGCTTTATGAAGAAACAGACCCCGGCTTTTTTATTGGCCTTAGCAAGTCTGAAAGCGGGAAGTTCTTGTTCATCAACTCCCATCAGCACGACACATCTGAGATTTATGTCCTGTCTAGCCAGTCCCCAACGCCACCAACCAGCCCCGTCCGCAAACGTGAAACCGGAATTGAATATGAACTTCACCACCACGATGACACGTTTTTAATTTGGACAAACGTTGAAAACGCCGAAAACTTCAAGATAATGACTGCGTCTGTGAACTCGGTCTTGGAAAGCCGCACTGAAGGGACTTGGAAGGACCTGATCGGCGCGAGCAGCACCAACACCATTGTCGATATAAGCGTCTACAAAGACTTTATGGTCCGGTTGGAACGTGTTCGCGCCCTGCCCCAGCTGGTCATCACCAGATTTGAAGATGGGCAAGAGCATCGAATTTCTTTTGAAGAAGAGGCATTCAGTTTGGGTCTATCGGGTTCATACGAATATGACACAGACCAAATTCGATTTTCTTACTCTTCACCCACATCACCTTCCCGCGTTTACGATTACAACATGGCGACACGTGAAAGAACCCTTCGCAAAGAGCAAGTCATTCCAAGTGGCCACGACAACACCGCTTACGTAACAAAACGCTTCTTTGCCAAAAGTCACGACGGCTTAGAAATTCCGATTACTTTGCTGCAAAAAAGTGGGAGCGCCTCAGCAAAACCACAACCTGTCCTTCTCTATGCATACGGCTCTTACGGATCATCCACACCAGCAAGCTTTTCCAGTTCCATTTTATCACTCGTTGACAGGGGTTTTACTTATGCGATTGCCCACGTTCGTGGCGGTGCGGAAATGGGTCAGGCCTGGTACAAGGGCGGCCGTGGACACGACAAGCCAAACACATTCCATGACTTTATTTCTGTTGCAGAAAATCTGATTGACCGCGGATATGCCTCAAAGGGCGAGATTTCCATACACGGTGGTAGTGCCGGCGGCATGTTGGTTGGTGCTGTGGTCAATATGCGACCCGACCTGTTTAAAACCGTAATTGCTCAGGTTCCTTTTGTTGACGTTCTAACCACCATGTCAGACACAAGCCTGCCGCTAACCCCAATCGAATGGCCCGAATGGGGGAACCCGATTGCGTCCCAAAAAGCTTATGAGCGCATTCAATCCTATTCCCCGATAGACCAAGTTAGTGACCAGGAATACCCCGCTATTTTCGCAATTGCTGGCTTGACCGATCCACGGGTAACCTATTGGGAACCCGCGAAATGGGTGGCGACACTTCGTGACAAAAATACATCACAGAACCCAATTTTGCTTAAAACAAACATGGAATCGGGGCACGGTGGTGCCTCTGGAAGGTTTGATCGGCTTAAGGAGACTGCTCTAATTTACGCATTTCTTCTAAAATTTTATGGTTTGAGTGCCGAAATAGTCTGATTCTGCTGTGAATTTCACTGTGACCTTGAGAAGTCTGATTTTTTGACTAAACCTGATTACAGAATGTTGTCTAGGGAACAGGCAACATCTGGAATTCAGGAAGACACCACTTAAGTGGGAACGAGGACAAAAATGAAAAATCTAATCAAAGCAAGTTGCGCAGGTCTTTTAGCGACACTAGCACTATCTGCGTGCCAACCTTTGCCGCAAAATCAGGCAGTCGTAACGCCAACTGGTCAAGTTACACAGACCCAAGCCGTCGATGTTTATGGTCGTCCTGTAGTGACAGGGCAAACAATTGTTAACGGCCAGCCAGTTTACGGCAGACAAACAGTATACACAGCTCAACAAGCACAACGCGTAAACGTTGTTGGTCAGCCATTGGTCACCACACAGCGCGTTCAGCCAACTGTAGTTCAAAACAGAACTGTGGGCATTTTCGGTCAGCCATTGGCAGCCAGAACAGCTACAACCGCGACAACAACAACGACGACGACAAACAAACCGTTTCCGGTGACAGCGACTGGTGCTAGAAATTTTGGTACATCAAACGCCAACACAACTGTGGCGCCTGCACCAACAACAACGCGCAACATTTTCACAAGCCCGTTTACAACACCGCTTAGAACAACGACCACAACAACCGCCACAGCTGCGCCAGCGCCTGTAACAGGTACGCGTGTTGCAGGTACACAAGCAATTCAGGTTCGTTCAGCTGACGGTCGTAATTTGATCCTCTACCCAGGTCAGACATACTACGGACCAGATGGTCGTTTGTACGTTTATGACCCGAACGCATTACCAGTTGTAACCCAGGGTTACTAATCGCGTTTGCGGTTACCGAAAAACAACAGACACAAAAAAAGCCCTGCCATTTATTGGTGGGGCTTTTTTATTTTGTTAAACCGGAACGAACCCGAAATTTAAATGGGGTAAAAACTTACTTCCCTGAGAAACGACCAACGTTACCGATCAATTGTTCGAATATAGACAGTTTACGTCCCGCGGTTTCAGTTTTTTGGTTATTCGGATTGATCAAGCGACCATCTTGCAAGGTATAAACTTTGGTGCCCTGCAACACATCCTGACTGTCAAAGCCCAGAGCAACAACGGTCTGTTTGTCGACCTTATCGCGGAAAAACGCACGCTTACGACGTGTTTGAGATGTGTAATACCATACGTTGTCAGAAAAGGCCGAGGTGTTTGAAGGCGTTCCAACAAGCTCTGCCACGTCTGCTTTTGTTGACTGTCCAACCTTAACCTGAGTGATCTTCGCCCTTTCAGGAGAATTTCCGGTAACATAGGTCGAATTTGAGCAACCAGCGAGGCTCACGCCGCCAATTAGCAAAGTGCTAAACAGGATAGTTTTGACTGAATAACTTGCACGCAACACTGCATATTCCAAAGTTATGTTGAACAAGCGCGCAATCTTTAGTTTGTTCGCTGAAATTCAAAATGATATTTGTACAGGACCATAACCATTATGCGCAGCTTTGTGGAGAAAATACGGGCCTTAACCGGTAAATCAGCTACGAATTACGATCCTGAGCCCTTGTACACCGCAATTGTGGCACAAGCACGCACACCGAATCTTTACAGAACTGACTTCATGGTGCCCAACACCTTGGATGGTCGATTTGACAGCCTGTGCCTCCATTTACATTTGGTGCTAAGACGCTTTGGTGAAACCGAAGAATTCACACAACAAACCCAAAGCTTGTTGGATCGTTTTTTCAAAGACATGGACCAAACAGTTAGAGAGATTGGTGTTGGTGATATGTCCGTTGGCAAGCACGTAAACAAAATGGCAAAAGCCTATTATGGTCGCGCATTGGCTTATGAAGCCGTTCTGCATGACCACCAGATGCTGTCAGAGAAAATCATGCAAAATATCTTCGGCGTTGAATTGAAGGATCAGAACACCTCAGAGATATCAGATGAGGCAAAGAACTTAGCATCATACGCCATGGCACAAGCCAAAAACATACAGAAACAAAACACGGTCGACATTATTCAGGGAAAAATCACGTTCTTACCCGCTGTGATTGTCGCAACCGCTTAAGTATTGAAGGCAAACAAATGTTTGAAGAACAAATGAATGCAGATGACCTGCCCCTTATTAAACACCCGGATTTTGGTTGGGGATTCAGACTGAGTGAACCGCGTTTTCACAAGTCGCAACAAAACTACCAAGCCACTGCCAAACAGCTAGAGGAGCTGGGAACCTACCTAGAGCTTCATAGCCTGAATAAGTTTGTGGTCGAGTGTATGGTGAAACCAAAGCGTAGCAACGCATATTTTGACATCTACATGAAGCTAACAACGACCGGTTCACAATCTTGCGTCGCGACCGCTGAACCAGTTGGTTTTAAAGTTCAAACAAGCGAAACACAAAATGTCACTGTCGAGCTGCCACA
>JBMYWL010000086.1:0-6924 GCA_049607365.1 Alphaproteobacteria bacterium
ATTCCCCAAAGTTTTTAAGGAACTGGAACCGCGGTTGGCTAAATACCGTGCCTATATTGAATCTACCGAGGATCATTGACTTAGCTGGGATGGTATTAAGCGAATCCGAAAATTTCTTCCCTAAATTAGATCTGTACCTTAGTAAAACTTGATTGGGCTAAGATCCGCTACTGTATCACTGCGCTCTCCCACGCAGCGATGAAGGCGCGTCGTTTTAGCGCATCTAGATAGGTTAACAGTGATGGTTTAAGCTCTATTGTTGATTGATGGTTTTTAGTTGCTAAGGGGGGTAATCGGTTCAGTCCTTTGCCAAGGTTTGATTGCGACTTTATTAGGTGACGAATGAAAGCTGCCGCCAAGTCCGGTTCTTGTGTTTGCTGGCTGATTAATGCAGTACGCATCATGGTTGTTGGAAAATCTGACGGCAAAATAACCTTTATGGAATCGTTATTGGCCTGGCGGGCAGATGCGTAACTTCCAAGTACGTTGTAAGCAACAACAACATCACCTGAAATCAGGTCGTTGATCATGGCGCCTGAACAACAATAAAGCTTGGTGCCAACACCGCCCATAACCTCCATCAGGCGCCAGTAAGTTTCGGTCGTACGGGCGTCTTGTGTTGCGAAAAGATAGCCCAAACCAGATTTTCGAACGTCATATGTTGCGAGTTTGTTTTTAAAAACATCGGGGCGTTCGCGTAAGGCGACAATGAGGTCTTGTCTGGTTTTTGGCAGCTTATGTCCCTTGAACGCACTTACGTTTATGACGATGGTTGCGGGTTCTGTTGTGAACGCGAACAAACTCTCTCGCCACTTGGCCCACTTAGGTAAGTTTGTTAAAGGCAAGCGCAAGGCCAGATTGTCATTGACCAATTTAAGCTGCAAATCCATTGCGCTAGAAATCACCAGGTCATAGGATTCAGGTGAACGCCGATAAATCTCATCAATCGTTGAAGTGCCATGTACCAAATATTCGATTTGTACGGTTGGTTGGTTTACCAAAAAATCTTTGATTATTGGTGCGACAAATGCTGTGTCAGTGCTTGATATGATTCTGAGCTTATTGGTCGCATTTTCTGACCCGAAATTTCGTTCCTCTTCCCAAGTTTGAGCGTGTGACGTACAAGCGAAAAGGAAGATTGTTAAAGCGATAAGGTAACGCATGCGCCTTTGCCTTTCCTGTTCGACAGAGTTAGTTTCCCACCATGGGCGATTGCAACGTCCTTGGCAATGGTCAGACCAAGCCCTGACCCTACACTGTCACTTGCGTTTCGGCCACGCTCGAAGCGTTTTGTTAAAGCTTCCATCTCTTCAGTGTGAAAGCCGGGTCCTTCATCACATATGAGCAAATTAGGGCTTGGATGCTCACCAACAGAAATTTCGACTTTCGCGTCATGTGGAGAATATTTTAGAGCATTGTCGATCAGGTTTCTAACGGCATTTTGTAACAAGATTGGGTCGCCCATAATGCTTATGCCTACTTCACCGCACACTTCAATTTTTATGTCTTTCATTTGTGCAATCGGCGATAAGCGTGTGGCGAGTTCGTCTGCAAGCGTGAAAAGGTCTACCTCCACCAACTCCAGATGATCAGCCCGAAAAGTGATCATGGCGTGATCAAGTAGCTGACCAGCTGCGCGGGAGCTTTCGTCAATCGCGCGGATCATCGATTTAAGAGAGTTACGGTTTTTGCTGTTGCTAACGCGTTGTAATGTTGCGTCGGCGTATGATCGAACAGTTGCAAGTGGCGTGCGCACGCGATGTGCTGCTTCAGTTATGAAATCCTCTGATCTTGTTAAGGATTGGTCCAAACGCCGCATCAAGGAATTCAGTGACGAGACCAACGGTAGCATTTCAGTTGGAACAGGCTTTTCAAAAGCGCGTAGATCTTGCGGGCCACGGCGCTGTACCGAGTTTGCCAATCGCTTGAGGGGGTTGATTGTGGTGGTTGCAGCAAGGTAAGAAAGAAGGGCGGTCATCAAGAAGAAAGCTGCGCAAATCGCACCCACATTTCGGGAGATTTGTCCCAAGCGTTGTGACAGGGCGTCCTGACTTTGTCCAACAGATACAGTTATTTGTGTGGTACCTTTAGCACCCACAAGCACGCGTGAAGCTTGGGCCAAACGGAAGGTGGTACCGTCCAACATGAATTTTTGAAAGCTTGTTTCACCCGCTGAGATGTCAAGTGGAGTGGGTAGGTTGCCATAACCCGATAAGTGTTTTCCATCTTGAAAAATGGCGTAGATAATCCGGTCATCCATGTCTGTTTCCAACATGGAAAAGGTCGCGTAAGGGAAATCAGCTTCAATTTGGCCGTCGCGGATAATCGCCGCGTCTAACATGGAGCCAACCGAGGCTTGCAGGATATTGTCCTGGCCATCTTGAGCGATTTGTGTCGTGTAACTGCGAATGGCAAAATAAAGTGCGAGCGCCAGAAGAGCAGCACCGCAAATTAGTACCAGGGTTAAGCGCCGTCTTAATGAACCTGTACCCAGCACGTGGCTATTCATGGTCAAGCCTGTAGCCAAGTCCGCGAAGTGTCGTGATCTTTATGGGTGAGGTGGAAAGGTGTTTTCTCAAGCGACCAACATATACTTCAATGGCATTTTCTGAAACGTCATCGTCATAAGAAAACAATCGGTCCACCAACTTCTGTTTTGAGAAAATTTGACCGGATGAATTCAGCAGAATTTCAAATAATCTCAGCTCGCGATTTCGTAAATTTATGTTGTTTCCATCCACCAACAATTGCCCCGTAACGGCGTTAAATTCGACGTTGCCAAATTTTTGGGTGGACTGGTTAGTGTTGGATTTCCGGCGTAAAACAGCCCGACAACGTGCTTCCAACTCAGCATGATCAAAAGGCTTTGTGACATAGTCATCTGCACCCAAATCCAGCATGCTGACCCGATCTGAAACTTGGGAACGCGCTGTAAGAACGATTACGGGTGTGTCAGATTTCTTGTCGCGTTGGTGCTTTAAGAAGCTTCGACCATCCCCATCTGGCAGCATAATGTCGAGCAAGACAAGATCGTACTCCGTGGTGTCAGAAAAGGCGATAGCATCGACCAATTTGTCGGCGTAATCAATGACATGGCCGTCCAATTGCATGCGCGAACAGATGGCATCTGCAAGTTGATGGTTGTCTTCTACCAGAAGGAATTTCACAGTTTTTCTGCTTTTTTGTTCAGATGACAGGTTCGTGTCAGGTTGAAATGTTCATTGGGTTAAGGAAGCCCAAAAAATGGGCACATGTCAAATGGAGGATATTATGACATCATTTACTCTGGGTCGTCGTGTACTGATGGCTGGTGCCGTTGCACTCATGACCTTTGCTGCACCTGTAATGGCAGAAGGCCACAAGGTTTTAGACAGCATTCACTTTCTAATTCCAGGTGGCGCAGGCGGTGGCTGGGACGGTACAGCTCGTGGAACTGGTGAAGCTTTAACCGGTGCTGGCCTTGTTGGTACAGCTTCATTCGAAAATATGTCTGGCGGCGGTGGCGGTAAAGCTATCGGGTTCTTGATCGAGAATGCAGACAGCAACCACGGCACTTTGATGGTGAATTCTACACCAATCGTTATTCGCTCTTTAACAGGCGTTTTTCCACATAACTTTCGTGATTTAACACTCGTGTCTGGTACAATCGGTGATTACGCAGCACTTGTTGTAAACGCTGACAGCCCACTTAACAATATGGCCGATCTAATCGCGGCATATGAAGCTGATGCATCTGGTACAGCGATTGGTGGTGGCTCTGTTCCAGGGGGCATGGACCACTTGGTTGCGGCCATGGTTATGGAAGCAGCTGGCAAAGACGCACTAAACGTTAAGTACCTGCCTTACGATGCTGGTGGTAAAGCAATGGCAGCACTTCTTTCAGGTGAGATTGCGGCACTTTCAACTGGTTTCTCTGAGGCTGTTGCCTTGGCACAAGCTGGTGAAGTGAAAATTCTAGGCGTTACATCTGATGAGCGTGTTGGTGCCATGGAAAGCGCCATGACCATGAAAGAGCAAGGCATCGACACCAGCTTTGTTAACTGGCGTGGTTTCTTCGGCGCGCCGGGTTTGCCAGCGGAGAAGCTTGAAGCCTACCAAACCGCAATTGCGAACATGTATGACACACCAGAGTGGGAAGCCGTTCGCGCTCGCAACGGTTGGGTAAACATCCACAATTCTGGTGACGATTTCAAAGCCTTCCTTGAAGATCAAGAAAAGGTTATTGGCGATCTAATGAAGAAGTTGGGCTTCTTGTAAGTTCTGAATTAATTTTGAAGGGCGATGCGGGAAACTGTATCGCCCTTTTTTTATATTTTTGAGTGGGTGTACTGATGGCATTAGATCGATGGATAGCGTTAATCATACTGGGTTTTTGCCTCGTGTACGGATACACGGCATGGTTTACAATGGATGCTGATTTGGCCCCGTTCATGAAACGCTACCCAATCTGGCCGAGCACATTTCCAAAAGTCCTTTCAATTTTGGGCATGATGGCTTCATTTGTTATTTTGTTTGGATTAGAAAAATCAGGTTTGGCGGAGGAAAAAGCCGCAGACATCGATTACAGACGTCTAACTGAGTATAAATTGGGCCAAGCAGTCATTCTTTTGGCCTTGATGGTTGCTTATGCAATTTGCTTACGCCCATTGGGATTCATTCTATCGACAACGGCATTTCTCGTTTTGGGCAGTTTTACACTCGGGGAACGTAAATGGCACATCATGCTGCCAGTTTCGCTGATTGCGACCGTAGGTGTTTGGTATTTGGTCCAGCAAGTTTTGGGCATTTACCTTCGACCAATGCCGGGCATTCTAACAACAATCGGGGCTAACTAAAATGTTAGATGGCATTCTTTTAGGACTACAAACCGCTATTTCCCCACAAATGATTTTGATGGTCATTGGTGGTTGTTTGATTGGTACTTTCATTGGCATGTTACCGGGCCTTGGTCCCATGTCGATCATCGCAATCATGATCCCCGTGGCCATTTCACTTGGTGATCCAGCTGGTGCGCTAATTCTGCTCGCAGGTGTATATTACGGCGCGATTTTCGGCGGATCCACGTCTTCTATCTTGCTGAACGCACCCGGTGTCGCTGGCACGGTTGCGACCAGTTTTGACGGTTACCCCATGACCAAAAAAGGTCAAGCTGGTAAGGCGTTGACAATTGCGGCTATTGCAAGCTTTTGCGGTGGTACTATTGCCGCTGTTTTGTTGATGGTTTTTGCACCGGTTTTGTCAACAGCTGCGAGATTGTTTCAATCGACTGAGTATTTTGCGTTGATGGTTGTTGGCCTGTCTGCAATCGCCGCTTTTGCCGGAACCGGACAGGTTGCTAAGGCTGTTCTTATGACAATCTTGGGCTTGATTCTCGCGACTGTAGGGGAAGGCGCGTTGTTCAACATGCCACGCTTCACCATGGGCATAATGGATCTACAGTCTGGCTTTGGTTTCGTGACGTTGGCGATGGCCATGTTTGCTTTACCAGAAGCACTTTTCCTTGTTTTAAAGCCGATACTGTCGGATCAAAAAAAGAGCGAAGATATTAAAGATTTACGAATTACAAAGGCAGAGGCCAAGGCCATTGCCCCCGTAATTGGTCGCCAATCCATTCAAGGTTTTTTCATTGGTGTTTTGCCGGGGGCAGGTGCGACGATTGCCAGCTTTTTGGGTTACGCAGTCGAGCGCAACATTGCACCGAAGCATGAGCAAGACGAATTTGGCAAGGGGTCTATAAAAGTCTGGCAGCCCCTGAAACCGCAAACAACGCAGCGTGTACGGGTTCTTTCGTACCCTTGTTGACGCTTGGTATTCCGGGTTCCGGAACAACGGCTATTCTGCTCGGCGCTTTAATCGCCCTTAACGTAACACCTGGCCCAAGATTGATGATTGATGAACCGCAGATTTTTTGGTCCGTCATAATCTCTATGTACATTGGCAACTTGGTGTTGCTCATTTTGAACCTGCCGCTCATTCCCTACATTGCCAAAGTGTTGTCGGCACCAAGAAATTACCTGATACCGTTTATCTTGTTTTTCACGCTGATGGGGGCCTACATAGGTCAAAATAACGCAACGGAATTGTTGATTTTGGTTGGCTTTGGTGTTTGTGCAACGGCGCTAAGGTTTGCGAATTATCCACTGGCGCCACTGCTAATTGGCTTCATTTTAGCCGGAATGCTAGAAGACAATTTCTCACGCTCTATGACAAAGTATGATGGCATAAGCTTCATTGTAGAACGCCCTATGACCCTTTGTTTGTTGTTGTTTGCGGTATTTTTGATCGTTCTGCCGAGCTATCGCAATTGGCGTAAGAAAATCAAACTTAGGGGCGCTGCCGACGGGGATTAAAGGCGGGGATTAAAGACGGGGATTAGAGCTTGTAAACAATATGGAAACATGTCGCAGATTGTATTGATGAAGTGTTCATAAACAACGTACTTTGGTTCTATGAACACCTCAAACGAGCCACTTCTTCAACCGTTTCAGTTGAAGCATCTTACCCTTAGAAACCGCATAATCAGCACGTCACACGCGCCATCGTTTGCTGAGGATGGTCACCCGCGTGATCAATACCGTTTGTATCATGAGGAGAAGGCAAAAGGTGGCGTTGCCCTGACCATGGTTGGTGGCTCGACCAACATAGCACCTGATAGCCCGTCAGTGTTTGGGCAGTTATATGCAGGTGATGACAGCATAATTCCTTGGTTCCAAAAGCTGACAAGTGGTGTCAAAAAGCATGGCGCTGCGATTATGTGCCAGTTGACACACATGGGGCGTCGGACCGCTTGGAACGATGGGCATTGGTTGCCTGTTGTTGGCGCATCAAGTTTGAGAGAGCGAGCGCACCGAGCATTTCCAAAAGTAGCTGAAGTTGAAGATTTAGCGCGCGTTATAAACCAATTTGCAGCTGCCGCCGTCAGAT
>JBMYWL010000087.1:0-6890 GCA_049607365.1 Alphaproteobacteria bacterium
AACGTCCGGGCAAAACATCCCCACCTTTCCCAGGGCATGATATGACCGCGGGCGATCGTCTACGTGAAGACTGGTTCCCGACTATTTACGGGTAGGACAAGTTCTTGATCCCCGGATTTAGTCCGGGGTCCATATTGCATACTGTGGTTATAATGGACCCCGTAACAAGTACGGGGATCGATAGGCCCAAAATGCCAATTCCGGCCTTGTGCTGGAATCTCAAGTCGGTAGTTAAATGATCGAGGCTCCGTAACAAGCACGGAGCAGAAAAATTGGCCACATCCCATTCTTACCAACCCGTCATGGTGAGTGGTCTTGAGCACAAGTGAAAGACTGTATCGAACCATAAGGGTTAAGCGCCACTCGCGCTTCGATACGATTTTCTAAACGAAAATCACTCAGCGTGACGTTCTACTGTTGTTTGAAACCAGCTTCCCGATGGAATCTCACCAATTAACGATGGTGCAAAATACGCCCGATGGTGTTGAGCAGCACCTGTGCAGCAAGTATTTGCGTTGAACCACTCGGGTCATAATCAGGGGCGACCTCCACCAGATCCATGCCGATGATGTTGCCCTGTTTACACAGGCCGTCCATCAGCTCCAGCACTTCATAATACATGAAACCACCGTGGCTTGGTGTGCCCGTACCCGCGGCAATTGACGGGTCAAAACCGTCAATGTCGATCGTCACATAATAACGCTCACCAGCGGGAATGCGTGCCAGAACTTGCTCAACGCCGATTCTGCGGAATTGGCGAACAGACAATATGTCAGAGCCCATCGACCGCGCATCCTCGTACCCTTCACGCGTGGTGGAGGACACATTACGAATGCCGATTTGACTTAGGCCTTTGACATAGTCTTTTTCTGCCGCACGGCGCATGGGGTTGCCGTGGCCATACTTCACACCGTGACGTACATCAACAAAGTCCAAATGCGCATCAACCTGTATCAGGTGAAACGGTTCTTCATCAGAAAAAGCGTTAATGCATGGAATGTTGACCGAGTGGTCACCACCCAACACCACAGGAATGGCACCCGCCTTCAGAATAGCCCGCACACCCTTTTCAATATTTTTGTGGCTTTGCATGGTGTCGGTGTGGATGATGTCCGCGTCACCAATATCAACAATTTTGCACTTGGACTGGTCAAGGTAGGTGACGTCGTCTTCATGGTCGTACGCACCCGCATGACCGAAGGAAAACAGGGTAGACGCTTCACGTATAGCACGCGGGCCCATGCGTGTTCCTGTGCGCCACTGCGTTCCAAAATCATAAGGTGCACCCAACACCGCAACGTCGGCGTCGATGTTGTCCCAGTCCGTTTGAATGGGGTATTTGCCAAAACTACAAATGCCAACAAACGGTAAATCTAAACGACCTGAATCGTAGGTGTTACTCATGAAATTTAACCTCAGTTTCTAAATGGATGATTTTGCGTGAAAAAGGTGAGCGCGTGAGAGGTGAAGGTTTCGAGAAAAAGAGTGGTGCTCTCTTCGAGAAGCATTTGCCTTTCATGAGTTCTCCTTTAAGCGCGAGGCGCGTGTTAAGGCTTGTTCGACGTCGTAAATCAGGTCGGCAACATCCTCAATGCCTATGGACAAACGCAACAAACGTTCATGCACCGGAAAGTCTGGTCCAGACACTGTTTTGCGGTGCTCGATGAGGGATTCCACGCCACCCAGCGATGTTGCGGGGTAAAACAATTCACAAAACCGCGTCACGTCGATTGCTGTTTGTTCGCTGCCTTTAACAATCAGCGACAACATGCCACCATACTTGCTACCTGTTTGTTTCTTGGCGATGTCATGGGCGGGGTGAGACGGTAAACCCGGGTACAAGACGCTTTCAACCAGCGCGTGACCTTCGAAATGGTTGGCGAAGGCCAGCGCGTTTGCGGTCGCTTTTTCAACGCGTAGGAAAAGTGTTCGCATGCCACGGATTAACAACCACGCGTCAAACGAGTGCAGCACCGTGCCCTGAAGTTTTCGGGTCAATGCAATGTCCGCCCATAAGGCGTCAATCGAGCGTGTTGATAAAACGCCCGCCGTAATATCCGAATGACCGTTTAGATACTTTGTCGCTGAATGAAACGAAACATCTGCACCAAAATTTAAAGATTGGGTGGAACATGGTGGTGTGCCCGTACAATCGGCCACCAGCAAAGCACCTGAACCGTGCGCCATGTCAGCCGCAGCCCTTATGTCTGTCACTTCCCAATTTGGATTGTTCGGCGTTTCCACCCACACCAAATATGTGTCGTTTGGCTTAAGTGCTGCTTGAAGCTCGTCCAGGTTGCCAGCTTCATAGTACGACAAACGCAAACGCCCTTTAGCCTCGAACTGTTGGAACATGGCCAGCACACCGTGATACATAGCGCGCGGCACCACCACATGCGCACGTGTTGGAATTTGCTCAATGACTGCCACAGCTGCCGACATGCCAGATGCAAACAGCATGGACTCTGTTGCCCCTTCCATCTCGGCGATTAAGCGCTCGGCAAGCTCTGTCGTCTGGTTGCCGTCCCGCCTGTACCAGTACGGCTTTTTAACCTCGTAATTTTCATCCCGCGCGTATGTCGCCGCTGGCTGAATTGGTGGCACCACCGCCCCGTTTTCAGCGTCCATGAAACGCAGAGCTTGGGTTATGCGCGAGGTGATTGATGGCGTGCGGTTGGAGTGTTGTGACATATATTACTTCTGTTAATGGCCTACTTTGTCGCCATCTTATCCTGCGTTACAAATTTTCCAAAAAGGAAAATTCTGATCTAGGCCAAACTTGGTTTGACCCACGACGTCAGGATGACGATGGGGAACTTGTCACCTAAACTTTCGTCATGCTGAGTGATTCTGACACGTTATGAACGTGCCAGAATTTTATCGAAGCACAAGAAAGCTGCATTGTTCTTTCACCCACCAAAAAAGGAGACCCTGAAATAAATTCAGGATAAGGTGAGCTGGAAGCTAAACATGTACGATCCCCGCACTTGATTGTGCTACCGAGAGGCAGTGAACCCCCTTGTTCGCGTTCGAGGCAGGGTCTATTCAAAACACTTAAGTTCATTGCTCACTGGATCCTGAAACAAGCCCAGAAAAAACTCCCTTCAAGAACTCACCTTGAGCTGACCAGGAGCGTAGCGTTCAATCACCTTAATTGCTTCTCGACATGCTTTCTTCAAGTCTTCTGGATCAGCACAATATTCAGCATAAGTTCCATGGCTAAGTGTGTTTATCAATACACTACTAATGCCAAATTTTTCTTTCCCCATAAGATAGCTAAGGAATTCTGTTAACTGCACTTTATCGGGCCTACAAAATCGTCCGACCGCTTCTAATAAAGCTCTAATTGAATTTCCAGTCGTATGACTTGGTTCTTCACCTTTTTTCGCAACTTTATAAACGTCTTCCAAGTGCTGTATGAAGTACGAAACATACTTATCTAATTTTTTCAGTGTATGAGTCGACTGTCTTTTTTGAAGTTGAAATGAGCCACCACTTTCCACTATTTTGTTAGATTGCAAAAGATTAAAGAAATAATTGCTGTGGGTGAGAACCAATAAATTTGGCCTGCTGCTACTTCCTTTTCCGAGGTTATGCGGATTAACAGACACCACTCCTTTATCAGAGACATTTAAATTTTTCAGGGTTTGAGCAACTGTATACACATAATCATAAGACATCGAACTTACAGGATCGTCAAAAACAATAAACAGCTTCCCATAATCTGAATCCAGCTTAACTTTTTGATGAATATTAGCGATAAAATAGCAGAATGCTAAAACAGATTTTTCGCCGTCGCTTAAGGTCGCATCAGCGCCCCTTCTCATCGAACTACCTTCACGTGTTAACGTGAAATCATCATTATCAAAGCCATATTTTGATCCAAAGAATTCGTGCAACATTTCTTTAAAAGTTTGAGCTACACGCATCTTGACACTTGCAGATGGACCTGACTGTTCAAGCTGATGTATTTCGGCTTCCAGATCTTTTTCGGCTGTGTTATTCAAGTGAACTTTTTCAAAGTCACTCCATTTATCTCGAGTGAATTCAATTGCAAAAACTTCACAAGCCTGTTTCTGCAAAGCAAGTCGCTCTTTAGATAACCTACCTACATTTGTTGTTAGATCTCCACACAGGTTGTTATTTTCTGAAATTGAATCCAATACTCTGTTCAGAGTTATTGTTAGTGAATTTGAATCAATTTGTGGTGTTTGGGTAAGATCCTTTCCCTTACTTTCGATTTGTTTTTTTAAATTCTGTAAAAATTGCCTTAGATCAGAGATTTCATCGTTAAGCTCGCCAAGCGTTCTTGTTTTCAGTGATGGAACATATTTTTTAAGAAAGTCGAACTTTCGAATCTGGCTTCCAACTTGTTTTTCCATTGAACTTAGCAAATCTTCCTTCTCAACTACTTTCTTATAATCGCTGCTTAACTGTCTTTTATGCTGTTGTTCTGCATCTTGAAAATACTGAAAATATGATTCCATTATTGCAATAGTGTCTTCATCTTTCATGTCTTGTTCACAGAAAGGGCAAGTTTCAGCATGTTCTTCGACTATTTTCACACCTTGTGCGTAAAACTCTGAATGCTTTTCAATCTTCTTTTTTAACTTTTCAGCGACTGTAGAAGGTGAAGTGATTTTACTTAATGATGAAGATATACTTTCCAAATCTAAGTCTAATAAATTTGGAGGTTGAATAGAAGTTGGAAAATCCGGGTTAGTTGGTAAATCTTTGATAGATTTAATATCATTACATATCGTAGCGAAATTAATCTCTGGCTGACTTGGTTTTTTGCTATATTGTGTCAACAGCTGTTCAATATTCAGATTCGAAAAAATCCCCATATTTGCGCTGATAAATGCCTTCACCTTTAACTGTGAAGTTTTTTGCACCGAAAATTCTAAAGTTAAGTCTGAAACAAATGACTCAGTTTCAGAAATCAAAATGGACTTTTGTTTTTTCTTATCCTTTAATTTGATGTTCTCACGTCCTACGTCGATTGTTCCATCTATGTTTCCATCTATCTCATATTTCTTAGTCCTTAGTTGCTCATGAATGTAATCTTCTGTGAAAACATGAAGTATTTTTCCGTCAACGTTTGGATCAGCTGTTCCGGCTATACGATTTAGTTCGATTTTTCCAAAAACTTCATCTCCGATAGAACACTGAAATGATCCACGACCATTTGTCGCTTCGTCGGAAACCAATTTTTGTGCTGCCTCACCAGTAGTTTCGCCTTGTGAGTGTAAATCCAAATAGCGAAACGATCTCGCCAAGAACGATTTACCTGTGCCGTTCCTTGCCAATATCAAGTTTTGTTTATTCGCGGTTAGCTCTACATCTAAACTTAAAATTGGGCCGATATGTTCTGCATGAATTTTTAAAGGTGGTTTTTCCGACTTAGCCAATTGAGATCCTTAAAATCATATCAATAGATTATACACGACTTTAAGTTTAGTTAAACTTTGGTAGTTTGTTAAGAAATTAAACATAAAAAAAGGCCGCAGCAAACGCCACGACCTTTTTGAATTTATTCCAGCTCCGGATTTATTCCGGGGTCCTGTTAAAATTTCACTTACCAATGGTCCCCGCATCAAGTGCGGGGATCGTATGGGGTAAAAAACAAAACCTAAAGTGCGCCCTCAAGTGCTGGCACAGCTTCAAACAGATCAGCAACAAGACCGTAGTCAGCAACCTGGAAAATTGGTGCTTCTTCGTCTTTGTTGATCGCAACGATAACCTTAGAGTCTTTCATGCCCGCCAAGTGCTGGATAGCACCCGAGATACCAACGGCGATGTAAAGGTCAGGTGCAACAACTTTACCCGTTTGACCAACCTGATAATCGTTTGGAACGTAACCAGCATCCACAGCAGCGCGAGACGCACCAACAGCAGCACCAAGTTTGTCGGCAACTTTTTCAAGCATAGCGAAGTTTTCGCCATTCTGCATGCCGCGACCACCAGAGATAACCACTTTGGCAGAGGTCAATTCCGGACGCTCTGACTGTGTTAAATCTTGGCTAACAAAACTTGAAAGGCCAGCATCAGTAGCGCCAGCAAAAGCTTCAACAGAAGCAGAGCCGCCTTCAGCAGCCGCAGCCTCAAAAGTTGTACTGCGAACAGTTAGAACTTTAACAGCTTCAGCAATTACAGTGGCGATTGCGTTACCCGCATAAATTGGACGCTCGAACGTATCAGCAGAAACAACAGCGGAGATTTCAGAGATCATCTGTGTGTCTAACAAAGCTGCAACACGTGGCATTACGTTTTTGCCGAATGTGCTGGCTGGTGCCAAAACGTGGCTCATGCCCGCAGCTGCGCTGGCGATTAGCGGTGCCGCGTTTTCAGCCAAGTTGTTGGCAAGGCTTGCATCGTCAGCCATAAGAACTTTTGACACGCCAGCAACTTTAGCAGCGGCGTCAGCAGCGGCTGAACAGCCAGAGCCTGCAACCAAAACAGTGATATCACCACCGATTGCGGAAGCAGCGGCGATGGTGTTAAGTGTCGCGCCATTCAGCGCGTCATTTGTGTGATCTGCTACGACTAGAATTGACATCTTATATCACCTTCGCTTCGTTTTTCAGTTTCTCGACAAGCTCATCAACGCTTGCAACCATAACGCCTGCTTTGCGTGACTCAGGCTCTGTCACCTTAAGCGTGGTGATGCGTGGTGTTGCGTCAACGCCAAGGTCTTCCGGTGTCATTGTATCCATCGGCTTTTTCTTCGCCTTCATGATGTTCGGCAATGATGCGTAACGTGGCTCGTTCAAGCGCAGGTCAACAGACAGAATTGCTGGTGCCTTAAGCGAGATGGTTTCTAGGCCACCGTCGATCTCACGCATGATCTCGACTTGGTCACCCTTAAGCTCAACCTTTGATGTGAAGGT
>JBMYWL010000088.1:0-6853 GCA_049607365.1 Alphaproteobacteria bacterium
GGTGGCAGAATATGCCACCGGCCTTTTTTTTGGTTCAAATTCAGGTACGTGATGATAGTCATATGTAATGAGCCATGAATTAGAGAGCGTTTGAAGTGCAGGAAGATGTGAAGTCGATAATTGATGCGTATCCGGCAAACGCACGAAACACTGCTTTGAAGCTGCGGGATTGTATTTTTTCAGTTGCTGATGAACGACGGGTTGGTTTGTTAACCGAAACCTTGAAATGGGGTGAACCATCTTACCTTACCGAACAAACAAAAGCGGGCTCAACTGTTCGTCTTGGCTGGAGCGCAAAAAGGCCGGATGTAGTAGGCTTGTTTTTCAACTGCAATACAAATTTGGTTGATCGCTTCAGACAGCTGTTCCCGACGAGTTTTGAGTACATTGGCAACAGAGAAATCAGAATTCCAATCGGGACAATAAATGATATTGAAAGTTTAGAGGTTTGCATCGGCATGGCGCTAACGTATCATCGTGATAAATCAAAAAAGGTTGGTCGTTAGTCGTATGTTGGAAAAGTTGAAGCAAAATAATTTTTTGGTGATTGGTAGAGCGGGGATGGATTTTTACCCCGACCCGCCTGGTACTAGAACTGAAGATGCGACCTCGTTCGTTTCACATTTGGGCGGGTCTTCAGCCAATATCGCTGTGGCAATATGCAGACACGGCGGAGCAGCCGAATTGGTTACATGCGTTTCAGATGACGCAATTGGCAGGTTCGCTATCAATCAATTGAAACTTTATGGCGTCGGGCATTCTCATGTACGTTTTGAAAGCGGGCCAACAGGTAATGAAGCCAGGAATTCACTGGCAATTGTTGAATCTAGAACTGATGATCATCAGTCTGTAATTTACAGAAATGGTGCGGCTGACTTTCTCATGAATGTCGATGATATTGAAGCGGTTGATTTTTCCCCGGCAGATAAACCCTATGGAGCGATGGTAACAACTGGAACTCTGTTTGCAGCTGAACCTTCTAGAACGACAACGTTTCGCGCAATGGAGAGAGCAAAAGAAGCGGGGATCCCGATTGTATTTGATATTGATTATCGGCCGTATTCTTGGCCTTCTGCCGAAGTTGCACAAGAAGTGTACGAAAAAGCTGGGCGTCTCAGCGATATAGTAATTGGCAACGATGATGAATTTGGGTTTATGGCGGGCGGAAAAGACAAGGGCTTAGCCTTTGCCAAAGCCTTGGCGAATTCAACAAACGGGGTTTGTGTCTACAAAATGGGTGAAAAGGGATCTGTCACCTTTGAAGGTGGAAGAGAATTCGCCCGAGGTATTTACCCAGTCACTGCACTTAAACCGACAGGAGCTGGAGATGCGTTTATGGGAGGTTTTCTTTCAAGCTTGGCCAATGGTTACGACTTGGAAGATGCAGTTGAAAGAGGTTCAGCGAGTGCAGCAATTGTTGTTGCCAATGTTGGATGCGCGCCTGCGATGCCAACAACAGAACAACTTCATGAATTCATGAAAAATCACCAGATGAAAGATTAAGCACATGCATATCCCACCGTATGACAATAAAAATCAGGCAATCGTTGATGTTGGTGATAGTCGCGTGCCTTTGAATTATTTTAACATTGTTAAACTAACAAAGGGGCAGGCATTCACCTATCAAACGCCAAACTATGAAACCTGTATCGTACCCGCAACTGGTGATATAAACGTCGATGTTGAAGGTGTTGCTTTTGGCGACATTGGCGGCCGACGCGTTGATGTTTGGGGTGGTGAGCCGGAAGGTGTTTATGTTCCAAGTGGTGCCAAAGTCGAGATGGTTTGTACCTCTGATACGGCTGAAGTGTTTATCGCGGGTGCGATGTACGAAAAAGTGCTGGAGCCTTTCGCGGTAAGATCAACTGAGCTGGACTTGGTTCAATATGGCTCCGACGATACAAAAACACACCGAAAAATTAAGCACATTCTTGGACAGAAGCAGCACGACAAAGTTGGCCGATTGCTTGTGTCAGAGCTTTATACAGTCGGGCAGGGTGGTTGGTCCGGTTTTCCATCACACAAGCACGATACAAATCGATTGCCTGACGAAACAAGGCACGATGAAACCTATAATTTCCGCTTTAAGCCCAACCATGGTTCAGGGCTTCAAATGCTTCAGCGGGAAGATGGAAAAGCTGGTGATGCTTACCACATTGTCGATGGTTCGACGGTGTGTATCGACAACGGTTACCATCCGTGTTGCGTTTTGCCGGGCTATGAAATGTACTATTTCACAATTCTGGGCGGTCTTAGTCAAAGAAGTCTCGTGCAATATTTTCAACCATCTCACGCGTATCAAATTGAAACCATACCCGGCATTAAAGATATGATTGCAAAGTTCAAATAGGAATTATTGAATGCCTTTGGTTAATTTGAACACGGTTATGCAAAAGGCCCAGCGTGAAAAATATGCAGTTTGCGGACTGGTTGTGTTGGGTTGGGAGGATGCCCGAGCGTATGTTGCAGCAGCAGAAGCGGTAGGAAGTCCTGTTATCTTGCAAGCTGGTCCGGGGTGTCGTGCTCATACGCCCCTATCTGTATTGGGCGAAATGTTTAGGTGTCTCGCAAGGGATGCAACGGTTCCAGTGGTCGCACATCTTGACCACTCTTATAACATTGAAGAGTGCCGAGAGGCGATAGAATGCGGCTTTACATCAGTCATGTATGACGGTTCGCGTTCTGAGTTAGATAAGAATGTTGAAGATACTGCTGCCGTCGTTGAAATGGCACGGGGGCATGGCGTTTCAGTAGAGGGAGAGATAGGCTTTGTTGGTTATGATTCTGGTGAAGCTTCATCATATACCAAACCGGAAGAAGCTGCTCGTTTCGCAAAAGAAACTAGGGTAGATGCTATGGCGGTCTCTGTTGGAAATGTGCACCTTCAGCAAACCAAAGCAGCTGAGATTAGTTTTGATGCTATCAGATCCATCGAAGACCTAACAGTTACCCCATTGGTGTTACACGGTGGATCAGGAATACCGTCAAACACGCGTAGGAAATTGGCCTTGGAAACCAATGTTTGCAAATTCAACATTGGTACAGAGCTTAGAATGGAATTTGGAAAAGCGCTTAGGCAGGTGTTGGCACAGGATGAAGTTGTGTTTGATAGGCTGAACATCTTGAAAGCAACTGAATTGCCGTTAGAAATAGCCACACGAAAGATTTTAAAAACTACAATGAGCAACAATTAAAATTGTTAAAAAAGCACCATCGGGTTAAAGGCCCGATGGTGCTTTTGTTTCTTTATGCTGCTGCGAGTTTGTTTGCTAAATCCCAAACAGCTGCGTCAATTGTAACTTCTGTCGGAAGTACTTTGTTTGCCCCTGGTAACCGGGCATTTGGTTGCTCTTCAACAGCTTCTGTTAAGCGCGACAAGCGGTTCCAAAAGAGATCGTCAGAAAACGTCGTAGGGTCCACAATGAAGTAAAACTGTCCCAAGTTGTGTGGAGGACCGTCAGGTAGTTTCAAGCCTTTAACGTCCAGGGAATTTACAGAACCGGTTAGGGCGGCAGCCATAATTTCCACCATCAAACCAAAACCATAGCCTTTGTAACCACCAGTTGACACAAGTGAACCCGCAATTGCCTCCTTTGGATCTGTCGTCGGATTGCCTTCGGAGTCAACTGCCCAACCCAATGGGATGCTTTCACCTGCGGCGGCCGCCATAGTTATTTTGCCAAGTGCCACAGCGCTGGTGCTTTGGTCAAACTGGAAAGCCAAGCCTCCGTCTTTGGCCGGAATTGACATGGCCATAGGATTGGTGCCCAAAACACGTTTGTTACCACCGGGTGGAGACACGATTGCAGATGCGTTAGTGAAGCCAATGCCGATCATGCCAGCTTGTGCGATCTGTTCAGTGAAATATCCAAGAGAGGTACAAGTGTGCGAGTGACAGATGGCAAGTGCGCAGGTGCCAGCTTCTTTCGCGACTTCAACAGCAGTACCAAGACCCCGTGAGAATGCCGGCTGGGCAAAACCAAGTTGAGCGTCAACTTTGACACTGGCAGTTCGAGGTTTCGTAACTACAGGTTCGACTGTACCTTTTACGCGTCCGCTGACCAATTGTGTGCAGTAGGATTCAAGGTAGTACAATCCACAAATTAGATTTTTTGTTGCTTCCGCTTTTCTTACAGCGTTTGCAACCTCTTCAGCAATCCACGGGTCGGCACCATGTGCAATAAGAGCTTTTGAAGATACGGTTTTAATGTCGTCTAAGGCGACGGTGACCTTGGTCATATGGTAGTTCTCGCGTTTAGGCTGACAATAACCGTCAGCAGGGTGTGAATCCGAAAGTGAAGTGAGCAGATTGGAACTGACAAATCACTCGTTCTTTGTAAAGGTGTTGAAAGGGTATTGGCCCAAATAACTCAAGAAAGGAAGCGAAAATGCCGAAATTTGTATTTGCCTATCACGGCGGTGGCAGACCAGAAACACCAGAAGAAGGTCAGAAGGCCATGGAAGCGTGGGGTGCTTGGTTTGGCTCCATGGGTGAGGCTGTGGTTGATGGTGGCGCGCCAGTTGGAATGTCTAAAACGGTAAGTGCAACAGGAGTTGTAGACAACGGCGGATCAAATCCTTTGTCAGGGTACTCGATTGTCTCTGCTGAAAACATGGATGCGGCGTGTGAGCTCGCAAAGGGTTGTCCAATAGTTGTGGATGCAAAAGGCTCAGTTGAAGTCGCAGAATACGTCGAAATGTAAGTCTTAGTAATCTTGGTTAAGGGCGTCTTCGGTCGGAATTTCACATTCTCTGCGGGCAATATAATCGAGCAATGCTTCGTTGATGCCTGCGTCGAGTTTCGGCTCGACGTAAGCATCAAGCAAAGATTGTGCACGCTCTAAAGCTCTTTGCGTTATTTCTTTGCTACCTTCAGCGGCCCATTGTTCAATTGAGTTGTTGTCGAACAGTTCAGGCATAAAGAACGCGTCTTGGAATTTTTCCATCGTGTGGGCGTGGCCTAAATAATGGCCACCAGGTCCAATGTCTCGAACCGCGGCCAAAGCCTCCTCAAAATCATCCCACTGGATGCCTTGCATCATGCGGTATCCCATTGCACATTGTTCAGCATCTACAATGAATTTTGCTGTTGAACAGTGCATTCCGGCTTCATTCCAACCTGCTGAATGCCAAAGGTAATTGGCGCCGGAAAGAAGCGTCGCCATTAGGTTTGTTGCGCTTTCGTATCCAGCTTGTGCATCAAACGTCTTAGCGCCACCAAGCGTGTTGGACGTGCGCCAAGGAATATCATAATACCTTGCCATTTGACCAATCATGAAATTCATTAGACTGATTTCTGGCGTTCCGGCCATGGGTGCGCCGGACTTCATGGACACGGTTGAAAGATAATGGCCATAGATTGCGGGGCAACCTTTACGAATAACTTGTGTATAAGCAAGGGCAGAAAGCGCCTCTGCATTTAGTTGGGCAACCGCTGCAGCTGTTGAGGCCGGTGTGTTGGCACCACCAAGCACAAACGGTGAGCATAAGACTGGTTGGTTGCGGCTGCAAAATGCGCGCATTGCGCTGAGCATTGTTTCGTCCCAAACCAAAGGGGAATTTCCATTGCAGTTTCCCGTTACTACTGGGTGTTTATCAAGAAAACCTTCCCCAAACAGAATGTCGCACATGTCCAGCACGTCTTCAGAATTTTTGCCAGATGTTGTCATGCCCATGAAGGTTTTGTCTGAGTGTATCATCGACGAATAAGTTATCCGCAAATGCCTGTGTGATACAGGGTGATCCATGGGTTCGACAATGTGGTGCGCGCTGGAGTGAAGCGCAGGTGACATGTGCGATAACTTGTGGAACATGCCCAAATCATCAAGGGTTGGCCAACGGCGCTCATCGTTCAAATCACGTAGGAACGGTGCTCCAGTCATAGGTATGAACATGGAGTAACCTGGGCCAAATGGTAAGTTGTTGGCTGGATTTCGTGCGTGATAAGTGAAACTTGACGGAATGCTTTGTATCAGCTGTTTAACCAACACACGGTCGATACGAACTGTGTCACCCCGAACATCAGCTCCAGCTTCACGCCAATGTTGCAGTGCGATGTCATCCCTGAAGACTACGCCTACGTCTTCGAGAATATCGAGTGAAGCTTTGTCAATTTTCTCAATTTGCTCTGGCGACAAGGGCTCTGTTAGCGGCAAGTTGTGCTTTAAAGCTGGCAACATGTTGGTGTCAATTTCAGAGCGAAGTTCTTGCCTGTTCCGCCGCCCGCCGCGACGTGTTGCTATTGGTTCGTTTGACATAAAAAACTTCCTGATTTCGAGCCTATCTTAGCGTGTTGATGTTGCCGGACTACTAACGAACACCATCGTCTGATTTATCACTTAAGTCTATCCAGATGGTTTTAAGCTCTGTGTATTGTTCATGCGCATAAACTCCATTATCACGCCCACCAAAGCCGGATTGTTTAAAGCCGCCAAACGGTGTCGTTATGTCACCTTCGCCATAACAATTGATGGTAACAGTTCCAGCTTTTATTGCGCGAGCTGCACGCAGGGCTTTTTTGCCGTTCGCTGAAAATACACTTGCAGCAAGACCATAGTCTGTATCGTTTGCAACTTCTATTGCTTGCTCAATCGATGAGACGGTGATGATTGAAACAATGGGACCAAAAATCTCGTCTGTTGCAAGTTTGTCAGTGTTCTTAACATCATCAAATATGGTTGGTGTTATGAAGTTGCCGTCAATTTCACCACCCATTAACGGTGTGCGGCCCTTTAGATACGAAGAGACCTTGGCGCAGTGGTCACTATCAATCAGCGCACCTGAATTGTTCGCTGGGTCCAATGGATCACCAGTTCTCCAGTTTCTGGACAAAGCCAAGAACCGTTTCATGAAG
>JBMYWL010000089.1:0-6836 GCA_049607365.1 Alphaproteobacteria bacterium
AGCTACAGAATAGCTGATCCGACCACTAGGTTTGTTATGCCATCCACCACAAACTGTACCGCCAAGGCTGCCAATAGCAAACCAAGCAAGCGGGTCAACATGTCAATTAAGGTCGATGGAATATAGTCGATCATCACTGCAGCAAACATGAACATGGCCAATGCAATTAGCAAAACCAAGGCAGCAACGCCGACAAGCAGCATAAGTTGGCTTGTTTGGCCGCCAGTTTGCGCTGAAAGCAGCAGAACTGATGCTATAGTCCCTGGTCCGGCAAGCAATGGGAAGGCCAAAGGAAAAATGGATACATCTTCAAACTTGGCTTCAGATGTCAATTTTTCAGCTTGGTCGGTACGGCGTTCACGGCGTTTTGCGAACAGCATTTCAAATGCAATTACGAACAGCAAAAGACCGCCCGCAATGCGGAATGCTGGCAAACTAATACCCAAACTCGTTAGAATCGATTTGCCAACAAAAATGAAAAGCACCAGCATGACGAACGCGACGATTATGCCTTTAATGGCAGTAGTGCGTCGTTCAGCTGTGGTTGCGCCATCTGTGATGGACAAGAAAAGTGGAACGTTACCAATTGGGTCAACCGTTACAAACAGAGTAACGAAGGCAGCAATGAAAAATTCCACTTTTTATACCTTTGGATTTCCAAATTTCAGGGTCTGCTTTCTACAAGGAGACCCTGAAATAACTTCAGGGTGAGGACTAATTGCCTATTTAGGTGCGATGACCATGACCATTTGGCGGCCTTCCATCTTCGGCATATTCTCTACCTTGATGGTTTCACCTAGATCGTCACGAACACGTGTCAAAACCATCATTCCACGGTTTTGGTGTGCAAGCTCACGTCCACGGAAACGAATGGTGAACTTCACCTTATCGCCGTTACCAAGGAACTTGTTCACGTTACGCATTTTGATGTTGTAATCATTATCGTCGATGTTTGGACGCATCTTGATTTCTTTGATTTCAACAATCTTCTGCTTCTTGCGAGCTTCGTTCTTTTTCTTCTGCTCAATGTACTTGAAGCGACCATAGTCCATAATTTTACAGACAGGTGGTCGGGCAGTTGGAGAAATTTCCACCAGATCTAGGCCAGCAGACTCAGCCATATTTAGAGCTTCTCTAAATTCGGTTACGCCTACGTTTTCGCCTTCAGCATCGATCAACCGTACTTCTGGAACTCGGATCATTCGGTTGATGCGAGGACCGTCTCTTTCGGGCCTCTGGTTCATTGGTGGTCTGGCTATCTCAACTTCTCCTGAAATCATTAACTATATAGTTGGCGGACATATAAGGGAATTCACCGCCGAATTCAAA
Organism: Alphaproteobacteria bacterium; assembly: GCA_049607365.1. Classification (GTDB taxonomy): domain Bacteria; phylum Pseudomonadota; class Alphaproteobacteria; order UBA7985; family JBMYWL01; genus JBMYWL01. The sequence continues at coordinate 1,330 of JBMYWL010000089.1, forward strand.
TGCCCATTCGCTCTGAAGGGGTCAAAAGTCAAAAAATGTGAATTTATTTTACGACTTTTGACTCTAATACGGCCCTTTAGATGAACGAATGGGTAAATAGGGCCTTAACTGCTGCTTGGCATTGCACCTTCAGCTGTCAAATCTGAAAGTGCTTGATCAAGCCCAACAACCTGCTGCGTCTCACCACCCAAGCGGCGAATAGCAACCGTGTTTTCGTCACGCTCTTTTTTGCCCACAACAAAAATAACCGGCGTTTTTGCAAGCGAATGCTCGCGCACTTTACGGTTAATCTTTTCATTGCGAAGGTCTGTTTGAACACGAAGGCCCATGGCTTTTGCCTTGGCTGCAACTTCTTCTGCGTAGTCATCAAGATCAGAAGTAATCGGTGCGACAACAACCTGAACAGGCGACAACCAAAGTGGCATACGACCCGCATGGTTTTCTATCAAAATACCGATGAAACGCTCGAACGAACCCAAGATCGCACGGTGCAACATGACCGGCATTTGGCGTGAACCATCAGCTGCGACATACTCAGCGTTCAAACGATCAGGCAAAACAAAGTCAACCTGGAACGTTCCACACTGCCAATCACGACCGATTGCATCTTTCAAAACAAACTCAAGCTTCGGACCATAAAATGCGCCTTCACCCGGGTTCATCTCATACTTCAAGCCGGTTGTTTCAATCGCCTCTTTCAGTGCTGATTCTGCTTTATCCCAAGTCTCATCAGTACCTGCACGTGTTTCAGGGCGATCCGAAAACTTAACCAGAATGTCATCAAAGCCAAAGTCTTTATAAATAGACTGAAGCAGGCCACAGAACTCAACGCACTCTTCGTTGATTTGTTCTTCGGTACAGAAAATGTGCGCGTCGTCTTGGGTGAACGCACGAACACGCATAATGCCATGGAGCGCGCCCGATGGCTCGTTTCTGTGGCACGATCCAAATTCGGCCATGCGCAGTGGTAAATCACGATAAGACTTGATGCCCTGATTGAAAATCTGCACGTGGCATGGGCAGTTCATAGGCTTTAGCGCCAAAACACGCTCAGAATCGTCATCGTTAGAGGTAAACATGGCGTCACGGAACTTGTCCCAGTGGCCTGACATTTCCCACAATCGACGATCAACCATCTGTGGGGTTTTAACCTCTTTATACTCAGCACCTTCCAAGCGCATGCGCATGTACTGCTCAACCAAGCGATAAATCGTCCAACCTTTTTCATGCCAGAAAATTGAGCCCGTCGCCTCTTCCTGCATATGGAACAGGTTCATTTCCTTGCCAAGCTTACGGTGGTCGCGCTTTGCTGCTTCTTCAAGCATGGTCAAATAAGCGTTTAACTGCTTTTTGTCTTCCCAACACGTGCCGTAAATACGCTGCATAGACTCACGCTTATGGTCACCACGCCAATAGGCGGAGTTAACAGTCATAAGCTTAAAGTACTTACCAACAGAGCTGGTTGTTGGTGCGTGTGGACCACGGCACAGGTCGACCCAGTCGCCTTGTGTATAAAGCGTTATTGCTTCACCTTCAGGCAAATCAGAGACCAGCTCCACCTTGAACTGCTCACCCTTGCCTTCAAACAGCTTGATCGCGTCTTCACGGCTAACTTCTTGGCGTACAAAAGGTGCGGCCGAAGCAACAATTTCATGCATTTTAGCTTCAATTGCAGCAAAGTCGTCAGGTGAGAAAGGTGAATCACGGTAAAAATCGTAATAAAATCCGTTTTCAATTGACGGACCAATGGACACTTTTGTGTCAGGGTACAAAGCTTGAACGGCTTCAGCCAAAACGTGCGCACAATCGTGACGCAAAATTTCCAGCGCTTCAGGCGTACCACGTCCACGTGTGATTAGTGAAACATCGCAGTCGTTTTCAATTGGGGCTGACAGGTCCAGAACCTGATCATCAATTTGAATTGCCAAGGCAACTTTCGCTAGGCCCGGCCCGATAGAGGCAGCAATTTCTGCGCCTGATGTCACGCCATCAAATTCGAGTACTTTACCGTCTGGCAAACTGATATTGGGCATAATTTGGTGCTCCTTTCAAATCTCCAATCGCTACGAATGATTGGAGTGACCAAAATTTTTGGTATTAAAAAATAAGACGTCTTAATTGGAGAATGGTGACCGCAAGGTCAATCGCTCTTATTTAGCCCCTGCCTTGAAATAAGGATCTGAATTGAGCCTTAACCAATCCGTTGGCTTATGTCCCAAACGAGAAAGATGACAAACAGAATCGCAGAAATTGAAAACAGACCAATTGCGAGAGTTTTAAACGCCATGGAACGTTTGGGGAAAATAATCTCAAGTACAACTGCAAGTGCCAACAAAGCAAAAAAAACAATGAAAAGTCTTAAAAGCATAAACTTTAGGGTCCAAACTCTACTCGAATTCTGTTTTGCCCTACAAAATAGAACAAAAGTTTACTGGTCACCTGTGACCTTTTGACAACAACTAGGATTTTTTGAGCTCGCTGGCTAGTCATCACAATTCGAAGCTGCTACCCACTACATCTAGTATAAAATTTTGTTCAGGATACCAGATAATGCGTAAAATCGCTATCGGATTGCTTTCTCTAACTCTTGTTGGTTGTGGCGCTTCACACCACAGTGGCATCGGCCATTACAGCGGTTACAGCAGTTGTGGTCAACGCAGCGTTTGCGGCTACAGCTCAGCTAACACAGCCCAGAGCGTTCACGCAGCTGCGGGTACAGTTTCCCATGTAACAAAACATGTGGTTAGCGGTGCTGCTCAAGTTGTACACGGTGGTGCGCACATTCTACACGGTGCGTCTATGGGCGCAATGCACGCGGTTAAACACTAACCTACGACATTGAAAATAGGGGGTGGGTTCGGTCCATGCCCCTATTTTTTATAGTATTTTGTCTACTTAAACTTATCTTTTTTAGACCTGATGAGTGCAAACACTTCCTCGGGAAGTGCGCCTTCCATTCCAAGTCTAGCCATCATAGCCGGATCATCTGACTTGAAATACGGGTTCATCATGGTTTCAAACGCAATGTTTGACGGAATGCTTGGCTTGTTTGCCGATCGCATATCTTCCAAGTCATCTTCATAAATCATTAAACCGGCGTTGTGCGGGTCAATGCTTTGGGCAAACGCCAAGTTTGCGGCTGTATATTCATGCCCGCAATAAATTTTCGTCTCAGGTGGCAATGTACGCAACAGCTGCATGTAACCCCAAGCTTCCTTGGCATCGCCTTCAAACAAACGACCGCAACCCAACACGAACAAAGCATCACCAGACATCAAAGCATCGCCAGATTCAAAGTAATAGACAATGTGCCCTTTGGTGTGCCCGGGTGTTTCGATAACCACCGCTTCGCTGTCACCAACAGAGACTTTATCGCCACCTTTAAGACCATAGTCTTGCCCAGCTATTTTCTCCGCCGCAGGTCCAAAAACACTGGCACCCGTGATTTTCTTAAGTGCTTCAACACCAGCCGTGTGATCATCGTGTTTGTGCGTCACAAGAATTTTGGAGATTGCCCAACCACGTTGCATTGCCGCAGAATGTGCCAATTCGGCATCTGCAGGATCCACGCAAGCGGTTTCGCGCGTCGCTTTGTCATGTAACAAGTACATGTAGTTGTCTGATAAAACTGGCAACAGAACAATTTCAAGCGCCATTTATTTCCCCAATCAATTAGGCTAATGTCATTTCCAGATGATCAGGCACCACGAAAATTCCAGAAACAAGTACTTTTCAACCGCGTTGGGACGGGTTTCAGCTCAGGTTTTAAGCCAGCAAATCGACGAGGTATTCGATTCGGGGCGAAATCTGCGAGTCCTTGGCTGTGGCTACACCACACCTTACTTATCGGGCGTGACTCCAATGTGTGAGCGTTTGATTGAAATTCGCACCGAAGAAACAAACTCTCTAGCCACAACCGACCGAACCACCCCCAAGGGCTTGGGGTCAGGTTTATTGGCACTTGTCGAGTCAGGGGCTATTCCTTTCAGCCAAAACGCATTCGATCGTATTGTCGCAACCCATTTTTTAGAGCTGTCACAGCACCTAAACGCCGATCTGTACGAGTTACATCGTATTGTGCAACCCGAAGGCCAGTTGGTGCTGGTGGTACCGAACAGAATGGGCTTGTGGTCACGATCAGAGCAAACACCCTTTGCCAAAGGACAACCTTTCACACCAACCCAAATTCGTCATGTGTTGGAACAGGTCGGCTTTAAGGTCGAAAGTTGTAAGTCCGCTTTGTACTTTGCCCCCCGAAACTGGCACCTGAATTTGAAAGTTAGTCGTTTTGTCGAGAATACCATGAGATGGCTCGGCACTTGGGTTGGCCGCCCGCCGGTTGGCGGGGTGTTGATAGTCTCTGTGCGGAAACGTCAAATTGCCCCACCAAAGCCAAGGGGTTTGGCGATGCGTCTTGCCAAATTTTGGGAAACCAGCGCAAAGCCGGCGCCTGTCAGTTTAGAGCAAGATCCATTACCTGTAAAAAAAGCGCATGAAAAAACAGATGCGGGACTTTAGAGTGTAAATCAAGAATTTGAAAATGGGTGAAAAGCACGTGACGGCAAACAAAGACCTAAACCATTGGCGAAGCGAAATTGACAAGGTCGATGGCGAACTTAGAAAACTTCTTGCCAAGCGCATGGAGTGCGCTTTGGAGGTTGCCAAGGCCAAAGAGAGCAACCAACAGGAAAATGCTCAAGAGGATCCGATTTACTATCGCCCTGGTCGTGAAGCGCAAATGATGCGTGGGTTGGCGGGAGAATTGAAAACATCATTGGGGGAATTCCCAACCCGTGCAGCTATTCAGGTTTGGCGCGAGTTGATTTCTGCCAGCATCATGGCCCAAGCTTTGGGCTTAAGTGTCGCCGTGGCAGATGAAACTTGCCAATTGCTTGCCCAAGCACACTTTGGTGCTGTTTCGAAAATTGAGGTCCACCCATCTGCCCTTCAAGTACTGAAGGAAGTTGAGTCTGGCCGCGCAATTATTGGCATTGTTGACGACCAAGGGCTGGTTGATATTTCAAACGCCCCTTCAAGTGTGAACGTTGTTGGCTTACTGCCCTTTGTTCGCCCTTCTGCCACCGCCAATCGTTACGTGCTGGCGCGACAGGCCATGGAACCTTCTGGCGATGACCTACATTTGTATCGTCTGCCCGACACACCAGAAGGCAAGGCCACGCTGAAAACCATCAATGCCAGTGACGAACTTGACGAAGCGTCCCAAAAAGATGCACGCTTTTTAGGTGGCTATGCCCGCCCACTAGAATTGTCTTAAGAATAGAGAACCCTGTATGAGCTCTTCAACGCCAAGCCTGCCAACGCCTTTAGATGGCATCATGAAAATTGCGCCGTATGTACCGGGTGAGTCAAAATTGGTTTCTGACAAGCCAATTTTACAGCTGGCTGCAAACGAAGGTGCCTTGGGCCCAAGCCCCAAAGCAATTGAAGCAATTCGCAACATGTCCGACGACCTGCATCGTTACCCCGACGGCATGGCGAAGACGTTA